>JAKBXD010000401.1 GCA_021840785.1 Pseudomonadota bacterium | reverse complement strand
TCGAGGGCGCCGAGGACGTCGATCTGGAAGGTGCTCATAAGGCACCCCCAACCGACGCGGGGAGACTACAGGGGTGGGATCGCGGAGGTTCGGGGTCGCCACCCCCGCCGTCGCCGTCATCCCCGCCCGAATCGGTGGTGGCGCGCCGCGCGCTTGCTGGGGCACGGCGGGCGTGAACCCGGGCCTGGGCACGGATGCGGACGGTGGGGATGAGTGTCCGGCCCCGGCCCTCGGTTCTATTTTCCAAGATTTGGAGTTTGAAAATTAAGCGCCGCGCTTTTTTAAAATGGACATTCTTCTCTATTGAAATACGTGGTTTTTTGTGTATGATCTTGTTCATGCCAGCGCTCCTGATTAGCCTGGTGATTCACGAAAGGCCCCGACCGATTCGGGGCCTTTCTTTTTGTCTGCAAGGATCGTAGATCGTTTTTTCCGGCTCCGCAAGTCCGTTTCTATATTTCCGGTCTTATACACTCTAATACACTCCTATGCACGCCAAAACATCCCAACGATGCCGCACGCCGTCATACGACTGTTCATGCCGCCTCCTGAAACAACGGTAGCTGGCCAGGGCCCGCCGCCGGCCGATCAAAACAGTGAAGGCTGTGCCGGCAACACCGCACCCGGCACGCGCCCGTGCCGCTTGTGGTGGCGCGGCTCACGTGGACGGCCCTCCGTTGGCACGGGACAGTCAAGCAAACTCATTTGCGCCTGTGCACGATCGAGCGCGCGGCGAATCGTTGGAGGGTCACACAGAATTTGGCGCACCCGGCGTGGAGTGATGCCCACACGCTTGGCAATTTCTGGGATGTCATATCCATACCTAGAGAAAAAGATCACCAGCGATACACTGTCGCTGGGCGTAATTAGCGGAAGATCGGGGAGGTCATGACCACTGAGATCATTGGACACTCCGTCGTGATCCTGATCTCCGACATCCCGATCTTGTTGGTACTCCCCATCGTCATCCAGCCCCGTGAGGGTGAGCCCCATGGGCAATGTGCGGCAGTCCACCCAGTCCACCACCACATCCAGTTCCTCGTCCACTCCAGCGTCCACACGATCATCTATCATACGGGCCGGCAACCGTTGGCGACGCTGATTGTTTAGCGTCCACCGCGCCAGTTTTATAGCCGCCTGAACATTATTAGGGTGCGCCAAGGCCCCCTCTGCGGCGATGCTCGCAGCGTCCTCCATCTCAATTTTGTGGAAGGCGGCGAGACGCCGGACGGACTGAAAAACCATGGGAAATCCGGGGATTTCCCGCTTGTACAACGATTCTGTGTTCATAAAGCACCTCAACAAGTTAAAGGTGCTCGCCGGGTCGAGCGGAAAAGGAAACGAAGGGCGCACGCATGCGCGCACCGGGGATTTTGGCCGGAAATCAGGCGAGCAGACAGCGCGCGCCCGGGGTGAAGCCATTTTGAGGGATTCTTAGGAATTCAGGACAGATCTGCCCTGGGGGTCCGTTTTTTCCCGTGTGGTCAGGGCCGGACTTTCGCATCGATGCTGTTCTTGTACGCGCTCAGCTGGCGCGAGGGTTGCCCCTAAAAACTATAATAGCACCCCTATATGGGGTGTCAAGCACCTTGGAAGCGTTAATACGGCCATCACACCGGCCGAAACCTTTTTTTCGCGTTGCGCATTAATTTCTCTCGGGCCCGCGTGAGCATCTTGAGCAATTTCTGCGTATCCTCAACATAAGTGTTCTTGTCCCCCTCGCGACCAACATGTGACATGACCTGGCTATAGTTCCGTTCTTGGAGCCAAGTATTTATATTACCGCATATATTCTCGAAGTAGTTTTTGCAATGACTCCGTATGTCGCGGCAACGAAAGTCATTTGTCTCAGTCTCGTGGTCAAATAACGCGAGGATACGCAAAAGAACCTGATCGCTTACTGTTTGCATCCCCTCCCAGCTACGGTGCGGCATAAACCCAGCGGGCGTACCGGATGGGGCAAGCGTGAGTGGCGACTTTTGGAAACGCTCCATCATTTGAAGGCCATTATTGATTTCCTCAAGAAACGAGTCGATGACCGCAACACCAAGCCGACTCATGTCTCTTCGCTTTTTCCACTCCCCCAGTTGCGCTTGAGCCATATAGGTGACCATAGCGACGACGAAACTGACAAATACACTAATAACGTAAGTCATGGGCTGGCTCTCTAGTCTGTTTTCTGGTCGTCTGGCAGCCTACCCCAACCGTCCCACCAAATCCTCGGCCCGCAGATGCGTATACCGCTTGAGCATCTGCATAGTCTTATGCCCCGTAATCGACGCCACCTCCATCAGCCCCAAGCCCTTCTCAAACAGCCTGGAGGTCGCTTCGTGGCGTAAGTCATGGAAGGTCAGGCCCTCGATCCCGGCGGCCTTGCATGCCTCTGCAAAGGCTCGACTTATAGATGCTGCATGAATAGAGAAAACGCGACCATCGAGCCGTTGGGGTAGCCCATCCAGGACCGCCAGCGCCGCCGTGGACAACGGCACCCGCCGGGGCGTCCCGGTCTTTGTTTCCGGGATCAG
>JAKBXD010000400.1 GCA_021840785.1 Pseudomonadota bacterium | reverse complement strand
AGGTTGAGGTTGTCATGGTGATGAAAACGAAGCGCGAGCCCTCCATAGACGGCCAGTGCTACGGCCGCCGTGGCCATCATCAGGGTGCTGCGGGTATTCACGGGATGGTGCCATTGCTGAAGGGCTTCCACGATTAAGGCCAATGCCACCGCGATCAGCAGGACACCATTGAAAAACGCCACTAAGACTTCCATGCGCGCATAGCCAAAGGACATCCGCTCGGTCGGGGCCCGCTTTAATTGTCGGAAGGCGTACCAGGAGAGACTGATGGCTGCTAAATCGGTCATGGTGTGGCCGGCGTCGGCCCATAAAGCCAAACTCCGTGACCACCAGGCACCCAGGCATAGCAGCACGATGAGGGCCATGGTGACCCAGAACGTTAAAGGCAATTGGCTGTCATTCGGGCCCAGGTGATGGGCATGTGGATGGTCTGTCGACATCAGTTATCGCCCAGTTCCTCAGTCGCTGGCGAACAGCAACTTGGTTGATTCGACGCGCGGTCTAGTGGCATGGTACCACATATGTGAGGATGGGCTAAAGGTTACTTGATCCAAGGTTGTAGTCGGGTGACATAGCGAAAGATCAAGACGGCGAGCAGACCGTAGAAGAGGCCATCAGCTAAGGTCAGCGTATAAGGCCACCAACGGGTCACCTCATCTAGCTGATACAGCCGTGAACCTAGCGCACCGTAGGCCGAAAAGGCAGCCGCCACATTTGCTTTGGCATGAGGACTGTGCAATATGATTTGTGCGCCGAGGCTGCTTAGGATCCCACTATAAAGGCCTACCCAGACGATTTCTCGGGCGCGACGAGCGAACGATGCAGCCATCACCAAGAGGCGAAGAGCCAGCCCAAAGGCGATGATATGGACCTCAAGCATCCAGCGCGGGGTAAGGCCGAGCGACCATAGGGTCATGGGACTGAGTAATAAAGAGGCGATGACCAGAGTAATGACCGATAGTGGCCGCATGGCAATCTCCTCCCTGGTGTTGATATCCCATTCTATGTTGGAAGGGCGGGTATTAACCCCCAGGAATTCACGCTTGAGCCTCGCGAGCGGGGCAGGTATAATGGACCTATTGCTGGCGTAGCTCAGTTGGTAGAGCAGCGGTTTCGTAAACCGCAGGTCGTCGGTTCAAGTCCGACCGTCAGCTCCACACAAACCCCGCATCCTGTAAGGGATACGGGGTTTTCCGTGCGCCCGGCATGGGCGTGTGCTTTAAGGTGAAAGTCCTGAACGGGGGATGACCGTTCCAACCGTTAGCCCAAGGCAAGGCTATCATGTGGAAACCGCGCCCTTCGTCAAGCCCTCACGTTGGCCGCTTGGGCGGCGAGTCATACGAAGGCCACGTTCCTGGGGGCGCTGTACCGCCGGTGGGTGCGTCGGATGCCCGCGCAAAAGGCCATTACCGCATTAGCCCATCGCCTCCTGATCATTGTCTACCAGGTGATGGTGACCGGCCTACCCTACCAGGAGCTCGGTCCCGCCTACCACGACGACCGCGACCGCACGCACATCGTACATCAAGCGGTCCGACGCTTGGAGCGACTCGGCTATCGCGTGACCGTGGAGCCGACTGGCCCGCTACCCGCGACAGGCTAGGCCGGGACCTCACGGGCAGGCCCGCCCCGTGATGGCATGGAGTGGGGGGCTTGTTTCTTTATGGTCTTGCGGCCCAATCAGATTTTCGAGGCAGACGCATCGAGCCGCCCAACGACGGAATGAAATCAGGAGAGTAGGGTGCGTTGATGTGAGGGGCAGTGTGCCTGCCCCGTGACGAGACAGGCTGTAGTCGGAGATGCACCTCAGTGCCACGGTGATTTTGTCGTGCCCTGGACCCAGAGGACAACGAAGGGCCATCCACGCACGAGGGCGCTCGCTAGGCCGTCCGGGATAAGGCTTAAAGCACTAGAAAGCGCTCCGTGTCAGCGATCAGCGCAGCGGCCATTTTGTCATAAATGACGATGGGATTAAATGACATGGCTTAAGGTAAGGATAACTCACACAATCCATCCGCCTACGCCAAATATGGAACCCCACCGATGCCGACGCCGGAACAGTGCGCAGACTGTCCAACCAAGCTGTAACAGAGGTAGAACGGCTACTAGAAGCGCGAGGGAAATGGCTCCCGACGTGAAGGAGGCGCTAAGGATGGAGGCGAGCAAAAAAGCCCACCACCGGGAGCTTTTTGCACTGCCAAACGCATACCAAGTGAGCGCTAATGAGGATACCAGAGAAATCCATAACGACGTGACCACCCAGATATGATGCATTACCTCGCCTTCCTCGTCTGAGCCTTTTGGTCTAACCTAAGGCAATCATAGGGAAACCGTTAGACCGCACGAAGTGACGAACGGTCAAAGCCACGGTCGGTGATTGGTTCGGCAAGGCCGTCCGTCCCACCTTATGGTCATCCTAGGGCGTTAAGCTGTCACAAGCCACCTTCCATCTACCGTGATCTGTTTGAAAAGCAACAGCGATAAGAAGATGATGGATTTGCGCATCTAGGATCCTACGTTTTCTC
>JAKBXD010000399.1 GCA_021840785.1 Pseudomonadota bacterium | reverse complement strand
CTAAAATAGACGCACCTACCAGAATGTCGGCTAAGCCCACACCTGGCCGTTCCCGCGAATCGGCCAATGGAATTCCCTCCTTTATCAGGGTGGTTAACGCCTAATCGCGGTGTATCAGGGTCTGAACTGGCGCCCATGGCGGCACCTCCTTTCGGTCCTTAAGATGACGGATCTCTGCCTATTATGCACCTTATCTTACCGTGAGAAACGAGAACAGAAAAGACAAAACATAGGGAAAACCCATCGATATGCAGGAAAATGTCAAAGAATGTCGAATGGCGGAGGTAGGACGCCTTAATTCAAAGAGGTTGTCCCAGGCTTCGTAGATTTTGATTCCTTACACTTTCGCGGATTTGCTCGGTTTTTGGGCATCTGTTGGCGCGAATGCTAATGGCCATCCCTTCGACTAACTCCCCGGCCACCAAAGTCGATCGAATCGTGGCACCCTTGGAGCGCCGTAGAATCAGCCCGATGGGCTGGGATTCGCGTTTGGTGTGCGGCCGACAACCCACGGCCTGCACCAAACCGCGAATGATTAGGGGAACCCGATGTGCCTGCTGCAGACACTCCCACAGACCCATGAGTCAAACGCATGACAACAGTCGTGAGCCAACAGTCATCGTACAGGAGGTGGCGTCAAGGTGATGAGCCTCCTTCCGACCGAAAGGCGGCATCGTGCGAGGCGTAACCACCAAACCATGTCACTAGTGACATGGTTCGAGATGATGAGGGTATGTTTTATGGAGCGGACTGGGGTTGCCGCGCCCGCCATAATTGCAGAACCGCGGCAGCCGCCGTTAACGTCTGACGTTCCATCGGTTCGAGGTCCGCGAGCGTGGTGGTCCACTCGCGCAGTTGGTGTTCCACCCGGGCCGCGTCCCATTCGCCCACCGTTAAGGGCGGTGATCCGGGGGGCCCTGCGGCCAATGCGTCATCAATGGCCGCCCAATCGACCACGACATCGGGATGACGAGCGGCGATCCGGGCCCGTTCGGAGGCGGTGACCGCATAGGCGCCACCCAAGCTCCCCAGGTATCTTTGCGTGGTTTTGCCCGCGTGGTGGTCCGTGACCATGAGATGCGCCGTATTGCCCCGCCATCGAATCCACGCCATTAGGATACCCCCTGGGTGGGCGTGACCTCCTCAGGACGCAGAGCCGCCTGAAGCAGGGGGAGGTCGCGATAGCCCGTCAGTCGTCGCAGATGGTCTTCAACAAAGAGGCTCGCGGCCGCGAGCCATCGCAGGACTTGATCCCCATTGGCCCACCGCTTGACATTTTTGGCATGGGTTCGGAACTGACTGTTGATGGATTCGAGGGCATTCGTCGTCCCCAGGGACTGCCGCAAAGACCCCGGCAACGCCAATCGCTGCACGGTCACCGTTTCCTCCACCCCTTCTCGTAAGCTTTTGGCCGCTTGCGGGTAATCATGTTCCAACTCGGTCGCCAGGGTCTGCAAGGATTTCAGCGCCGCGTCCGCCGTGGGCTCTTGGTAGGCCTTCCGGAGGCGGTGACGGATGCGCGCCTGGTCAGATTCCGCCACGTGATCCAACACGTTCCGTTGTTTGTGCACCGTACACCGCTGAATGGTAATGGCCTCGCCAAACACGTCATGGAGCGCTTTGGCCAACGCCTTGGAGCCGTCAATCACGGCCAGGGCACCCTGGGGGATGGCAAAGCCGCGCTCCTGGATATCGGTCAGGAGGCTTTTGACGACGCGACTGTTCTCGGTCGCCCCCTCGACCAGGCCCAGGATCTGCTTATGGCCGTCCGCGTCGATCCCCAAGGCCACGACGGCGACATGGCCGCCGACTCGGATGCCATCGATCATGAGAACGACCCACGTTCGGTCGTCGAGCCGGCGCGCCAGAAACATCTCCAAGGCTTGCCGGGTGGCCCGGATAAAGTGACGACTCACGGTGCTCTTGCTAGGCCCGGTATTGTCTAAGGCGTCATTCAGGGCCGGATCCGCATGTGCCTGTTGCCGGCTTGCCAATCCAAACAGCATGCGCTCCAGCGCCGCCTGGCTCGCGAGGGTCGGGTCTTGAAAGGCTTGGTAAGTCTCCAGCAGGACTTCCTCGCCGTCCGTCGTACGGACGCGGGGATGGGTCACCGGCACACGGCGGTCCCCGACGAACACGTAGCCCTCTTCGACCCCATGCCGGACCGCGGTGCGGTCCGGGTTATGCCGCCCCTTGGGTCCGACCTGGGCGTCGACCTCGGCCGCCATCAGTTGTTGCAGCGTTTGAAGGCCCACCCGCACCGACAGCGCCAGCAGCCCAGACTGAGCATCTTGTACGATCTCAGTCCAAGAACTGAGTCCGGTTGGGGCGTCCATTCGATGGACGATCTTTTCTTTCGACGTTTTCTGGGATTTTGTCCGAGGTTTCTTTATACTAAGACTCATTAACGGTTCCTCCTCGATGTGGTGAATATTGGTTTCGTCACCATCTATTCAACCAGAATCCGGGAGGAATCGCTAACCTCAAATTCCACGAAATTCGGGACTATCTCTAATTCAAACTTTGA
>JAKBXD010000398.1 GCA_021840785.1 Pseudomonadota bacterium | reverse complement strand
GAAACTGAAAGACTTCAATCATGTCCTTCAGGTCGATGGGCGCCACCACATAGCCGATGCGGCTGTACGGACGCACCATGCCGATGAAGGTGAGGTACTGGAGCGCCTCACGGACGGGTGTCTTGCTCACCCCAAGCTCGTCGGCCAAGAGCTTCTCCTGCAGCACGTGGCCCGGCGGCCACTCCCCACTCACGAGCCTTGCACGGCACTGCGCCAACACGCCAACCCGCGAGAGCGGACGAGAGGGGTTCCCATTCCATCCGTTTTCCATCCATCTCGGACCTTTCATGAATATATTTATGATGCATTTACAATATCTTATCGGTATAATGTCTGTCAAATGGAACTATAGCTGTTTCTTTCAACTATTGGGGCAACAGGCCCCGCGTTGAGGGATCGCGCGGTTCCGCGACATCTGGAGGCAATGCATGAAAGTCCGCCGTTTTCCGAGCGCCGATGCGGCGGCCGTCTATGTGGCCGCGCATGTGGAGCATCTTCTTTTGACCCATCCGCATCCGGTGCTGGGACTGGCCACCGGGTCGACCCCAATAAAGCTCTATCAGCAATTGGTGGCGTTTCACCGGCAAGGATTAAGCTTTAGGCACGCCACCGCCATCAATCTCGACGAATATGTCGGGCTTGCGCCCGACCATCCGGAAAGCTATCACCGCTTTATGGAGGAGAACCTGTTCCGCCATATCGACATCGGGTCGGACAACACCCATATCCCCCACGGCGATGCGAGCGATCTGAAAGCAGAATGTCTCCGCTACGACGCGCTCATCGAATCCCACCCCATCGATCTGCAAATTCTGGGCATTGGGCGGAATGGCCATATCGGATTCAACGAGCCCGGCTCGGTGCTCAAGACCCGCACGCAAGTGGTCCAGCTGACAGAAGACACAATACGGGCCAACGCGCGCTTCTTTCCCGACGCCGCCAGCGTCCCCACCCGGGCCGTCACGATGGGTCTCGAGTCCATCTTGGGAGCCAAGCGCATCATTCTGATGGCGTTTGGGCGGGACAAGGCCCAAGCCGTGCAACAGGCGCTCTCCGGGGATGTCTCCACCGCCGTGCCGGCGAGCTTCTTGCAGATGCATCCCCACGCCCTCTTTGTGTTGGACGAGGAAGCTGCCGCATGCCTCCCCAGGGACGCCCGCACGGAGCACTTCGCCAGCGCACTGCCCGGCCAATGAGCCCCCCGCACGCACGGTATCACCCTAGCCTCGCTTAAAGTTTGGAGATATGGCGGGCCTTTCCGGATAATGAGCGGGGAGGCCAGACCATGAATGTGCCACATGTTCTGCAACGCCTGAGAATGGTGTTTCAACCCATTATCGATCTGAACCAGGGAACGGTGTTCGGCCATGAGGCATTGGCGCGCGGCGAGTCCGGCTCTCCGTGGGAACTGCCTCAGTATCTCTTTCCCGCAATGCGGGACGCCAGCGCGGGTGCCCTGCTGGAGCGTCGATGCCGTGAATTGGCCACGTCTCACGGAGCAGCCCTCTTGCCGCTCAACCAAACCCTGTTTGTGAACTTGGACACCCATTGCCTCCCCTTCGATCTTCCCGTACCGGAGCGATTCCACCAGTTCCCCCATCGGCTCGCCATCGAAATCTCCGAGCAGCATCCCATCTTGAACAACAATGAGCTCCTGGAGGCGATTGGCCGTTGGCGTCAGGAGGGGCACCTGATTGTTCTCGATGACTACGGGACCGGATATGCCGCCGCCAACACCGTCATCGCGCTCCAGCCCGACATCGTCAAGCTGGACATCAGTCTCATTCACCAGATTGACCAAGACCGCACTCGGCAATCGCTGGTCGCTTCCATCCGCGACTATACGCTCGATCTCGGCATCCGGCTGGTGGCGGAAGGCATCGAGACCGAAGCCGAGTACCAGATGGTGCAAAAGCTCGGCATCGACTATGGGCAGGGATTTCTTCTCGGGATGCCGGACGCGGCGCTGAAGGAATCATCCGTCGCGCCAAAGCCGACAGAACCAACCGCCGCCTCCACAGGCGCCTCAACCGGAACCGCCATCGCTCTCTTCCAGTTCTATCAAGAGGCCATCCAACAGTCGGCCATCCCCACGTACATTGTCGATCGACGCCGCCGCATCGTGGCCTGGAATGACGCCGCTGTGGGTGCGGTCGGCCATCCTGCGGGCGTGATGCTGAACCAGCGCTGCTCGGCGGGTCCGCTTCAGCACCAGGATGAGGCCGGCCGGACACTCTGTGTGGGAGCTTGCCCGCTTGTGAGTAGCATGGTGACCAAGAGCGTTGTGGGCCCGTCGGTCGTCACCCTCCTTAATGCGAAAGGAACCCGCCGTCGCGCCACCACCGTCTCCATCCCCATCTGGGATCCGGAGCGCCGCCGCGTGATTGGCGCCATCGAACAGTTCCAGCTCTTGGAACCCGACATGGAGCGTGTTTCGTGGGAAGCTTGGGGCACGGAAGTTGCGGGACACGAATAGCGATTCCACGACGACGCCACGCCCTTTAGAAAAGGAAAAGCCCAGATCGGA
>JAKBXD010000397.1 GCA_021840785.1 Pseudomonadota bacterium | reverse complement strand
GCAAAGCTAAGCCGTGCGCGTCCATCCATTCACTAATCACGATCATGGAATCCCCCCAATGGGATGAAATGGGAATCTCCCCTCATCATTCAAATGTCCCTTGATGTTTCGTATTCGCGGAGGCCGGTTTTTATAATGGGGAGAAGAGATTGGGGGATTTAGGCATGTCAGCCGTCGGATTGTTTTTTAGATTCCTGTGGGCTATGGCCTTGGTGGTGGCCCTAGCTTTCGTGGCGGCCCGCATGCTCAAGAAAATTGGGTTTGGAAAGACCAGTGCGTCCCGGTATTTGAACCAGATTGACTATCTTTCCTTGGGCCCCAAGCGGGGTGTGGCGTTGGTGCAAATCGTGGACCGCACGGTGGCGCTTGGGGTGACCGATCAGTCCATTTCGCTCTTAATGGAGATTCCGCCCGAGGTGATGGCGTCCAGGGCCTCAACAACCATAGAGGGGACACCAACAACGCCACCATCTCTGTCACAGTTTGCCGAAGAAATGATGAAGCGTCTCAAACGGGATGGGCGCGAATGAGGGTCGTCACTCGCTTTCTCCCGCTGCTCGCTGGTACAGCGGTGTTGATGGCTTCGGCTCCCGCCTTTGCGGCAGGACCTGGGTTGCCGCAGGTGACTATCAATCCAGGCTCCAGTTCGTCGCCCAGTCAAACCATTGGAATACTTGCGCTTCTCACCCTGCTGTCGTTTTTGCCCGCCATTTTACTTACCATGACAGCGTTTACACGGGTGGTCACGGTGCTCTCTTTTGTCCGAAGTGCGCTCGGTTTACAGCAGACGCCGCCCAACCAGGTGCTGGTGGGATTGGCCCTGTTTCTCACTTTTTTTATTATGTCACCGACATTGACGGCCATAAATCACCAGGCGCTCCATCCCTATTTGGCGGGGCATTTGAGTCTGACCAAGGCGGGGACACGGGCGCTGGTACCATTGCGGCAATTCATGTACAAAGAAACCCGGACCAGCGATCTAGCGCTCTTTTTGAAGTTGGATCACACAAAGGCGCCTCACGGGTTGGCCGGTGTGCCGACTATGGCGCTCATCCCAGCGTTTATTATTTCTGAGCTCAAGACCGCTTTTGAGATTGGCGTATACATCTACATTCCCTTTGTGGTGATCGACATGGTGGTGGCCACCATTTTGATGTCCATGGGAATGATGATGGTGCCGCCCACGTTAATTTCACTCCCCTTAAAGTTGTTGCTTTTCGTCTTAGCTAATGGTTGGACGCTCGTCGTTCAGTCATTAGTGATGTCGTTCCACGGAGGCTAAGATGCTGGATCACGCCCTGCAATTGAGTCAGTCAGCAATGATAGCGGCGGGTGTTGTGTTGCTGCCGTTATTGGCGTCGGCGTTAATCGTGGGTCTCTTAGTGGGTATCTTTCAAGCCACCACCCAGATTCAGGAGATGACGCTGTCCTTTCTCCCTAAATTGCTGGTGCTAGGGATTATCCTCTATATTGGGGGTCCATGGTTTCTCCGCATTTTGGTCTCTTTAATGCATCAGGATTTGTCCACGTTTTGGCATGCTGGGTACCTTCCATGATCAGGAATATGGCGCTAAAAATGGCCCTCCTGGCCCCAGGGGTTCGTACAATTGAAGGGGACACTCAGGGGAGCGTTCGGTCGTGACGCTTGCCTTCGACCTCACGTCGGCGACGGTCACCTTTTTATTGGTGGCTTCGCGTGTAGCGGGTATTGTGGTGACCGCCCCGCTGTTCGGTTCCAGCTATATCCCGGCTATGATGCGCGTCGCGCTGGTGTTTGTGCTGGCGCTGATTCTGACGCCGGGGCTCCACGCCTCATCGGGGATGACGGTTGGTCTGGCGCTCTCGGTGGGCGTGTTAGTGCAGTTTGTTGTTGGGACCATGATGGGCTTGGTGTTGGCCTTGTTCTTGAGTTTGTTCGGCATGGCAGGGCAGGTCATCACCTATCAGTTGGGAGTCGGATTGGCGGTGTCGGCGAACCCGGGCCTCTTGTCTGAAGGGTCGTTTTTGTCTGAATGGGAAACGTTGCTGGCGCTCTTTGTGTTTGTCGTCGCCGGCGGCCCGGAGCTATTAATCGTGGCACTCCACGCGAGCTTTACGGCGATCTCCATCAATGCCTTGGTTATTCCGGGCGCATCGTTTGGATTTGTGGCGGGGCTCTTCCAAACCGTGTTGGAAATCGCGCTCTTAATGGCGGCCCCACTCGTGATGACGGGACTGATTGTCAATTTAGCGGTAGGCGTCTTGTCGCGAGCGTTTCCGCAGTTGAATGCCTATTTTTTCTCCCTGCCGATTAATTTTGGACTGAGTCTCTTGATGTTTGTCATCATCCTACCCACGATGCTAGCGGTGATGCCCACTATTTGGCATCAAGCGTGGACTGATGTAAGCCGGCTCTTGGTCTATTTGGAAGGAAATACCTAGTGGCAATCGCAGTAACAACCAACCCATGGACGGGGATATGGCTCATGGCTGAGCGCACCCAAGCGCCCACCCCTCGGAGGCGCCAACGGGCCCGCGAGGAAGGGCAGGGCTGGT
>JAKBXD010000396.1 GCA_021840785.1 Pseudomonadota bacterium | reverse complement strand
CGACGAGACCCGATAAGGACCCGCCCTTGGTGGTGGGCATCACCGTATAAGTAAGGTTGACTCCGCTGGCGGGCTTGCCGTCGCGACGAGTCAGTGTGGTCGATACGCTGATCGGCGTAGAGGTGGCGGCAATCGCTGGCGTCGTCGAGGTGCCGGATCCCGCCTGTTGCCCGCTTACTTGCATCGATGAGAGCGAGGGCGCCGACTGTTCCGGGGTCGTCGTAAGCTGGGCCGAGGAGGAAATGCCATTCGCGATGGCTTCAATCGTTGAGGTGCCCGAAGACGTTCCCGCCGTCACGGTGGCCGTGGCGACGCCGTTGGCGTCGGTGGTGGCCGTGCTCGGGGATACACTGGCTACGTTCGGATCGGAGCTTATCAACGTCACTGGCTGGTTGGCCACTGGCTTTCCATTGGAGTCCGTGGCGGTAATCGAAAGCGTCTCCTTACTGGTGCCGTTGGCCGTCATCGTGGAGAGATGGGCAATGGATAAATGCGCGATCGAACTGGTGGCCGAGGGCACGGTGAACGTAATGATCTTCGTGCGTGCGGCAAACCACTCATGGTTTCGGAACTGCGCCGGACCCAACGACCTCACTTCGACCGTGTATTTGCCTGGCGAGAGGTGGTGTAACGTCAAGTAGTTCTTGTGAGAATACTTTTGCGCCACGGTACCATTGACCGTGAAATGGAAATAGGGTTCGGCCGTCGCCTGCTCCACGCGGGCGCGGATGAATGCCGTGCCATGCTTGGCGACGCCGCTCGAGGGGCCCTTGGCCACCAGGTGCGGAGATCCAACCTTGAAGTGGAGTACGGTCGATCGGAAGGCGCCAAAAAGGCGATTTCGAAATTGGCCCATGCCGAGAGAACGTACCGTGACCGTGTACGAGCCCGCCGCTAAATGGTTAAGGGAAAGCCGGCTATTTTGAGAATAGCGCTGCACAATTTTGTTGCCGATGCGAAATTGATAGACGGGGACACCGGTCGCCCCTTGCACCTGGGCGGTAATGGCGGCGCTGGATCCTACGGCTAGCACGCCGGATGGACCAAAAGCGACTAGATGGGGAGGGTCGGCGGCTAATGCCGGCACACTAGGAAGAAGCGAGGCACCTAGCAGGCTGCCTATGGCTAATGCAGAACCCAAAAGGGCCGTTCGACTTCCCTTTTTCGCGGTTTCAACGTGCTTTACCAATACACTCACACTCCTTAGATTTTTCTGGACGGGCGTAGATAGCGAAATCGACGCCTGAGGGCACCGCAACTCGCGGTCTTCGTCCTTCGTCATCCTCCTTGTCGGAACAGATTAATGTCGCCATCATTGATGATGAACCGACTGTTATATCCTTCGAATCCAATTAAACGAAAATCAGGGTAATAAGGATAAAGTCTAGCTGAAGCTGGAGACGATGGATCGTTTCTGGAATAGCAACCCTTTGCGCAATTATGCACGCCAAATGGTGCTAACCTTTGAGAAATCCCAGGCGATCTCTGGGCCGGGGCTCGACTTAAGAGATAAAGGGATGTTTTTGGGGATGATGCCACCGCGTCTACCAGCTAGACGCGCCCGATAAAGAGGCCCATGCCCGACCCCAAGACCATCGCGGCACTGGTCAGGGCCAAAAATTTGGTGGCGACTCGCACGGGAGACTGAGACGTGAGGCGCGCCGTACTCCAGCCCAGCCCGATGGCGAGCAGCCCAGCGGAAATTAGCACGTAAGCCAAGGCGTGGGGGGGAGAGGAGATCACTAGGTTGGGCACGAGTGCCGGAACCGATCCAGCCAAGACGGCTACCGCCATCATCAACGCATTGGCCATGGGCGACTCCCAGGTTTCGGTGAGGACGCCATGTTCATCTCGCAGCATGAGTCGAAGCCATAGCTCCGGATCGCGTTCAAAGGCGCGCAGCAAGACGGCGATTTCGTCGGGAGAAAAACCGTAAGCATGGTAAATGGCGCGCATTTCTTCCAATTCCTCTGCGGGGTGATCGGCAAGTTCCCAACGCTCGCGTGCGACCAACGCCTGTTGAAAAGCAACCTCAGAATGCGTCCCCAGGTAGGAACCAATGGCCATGGAGATCATGGCCGCCCAAACGGCCGCCAAGGTCGCCGTGACCATCGTGGAATGGGATGCGTGCGTGAGCGTAAGACCCGCAATGAGACCGGTGGTAGCAATTAGGCCATCGTTCATGCCAAACACGATTTCTCGCCATTTCGATCCATTTCCTGCCTCAAATCCCCATGTGGCCACGGAAGAGATCTCCTTTCTCGTTTAAGTCTCTCCACTTTACGCCGGCGGTAGAGCGTCGAAGCCAGGAGCTGTCAGTCGGGCACCGCCGTCCACATGCAGGACCTGCCCGGTGATCATCGCGGCCTCCGGTGCCGCCAAGAGCAGCACCGCATGGGCGACGTCATCGGCGGTTACTAAGCGCCCCAGAGGGGTACGGCCCAGGACGGCCTGAAAGAACGACTCGGCCTGATCGTTGGCATAGTATTGCGAAGAGTCGGTGGTGACTACGCCGGGTGAAACGGCATTGCAGAGA
>JAKBXD010000395.1 GCA_021840785.1 Pseudomonadota bacterium | reverse complement strand
TGACCGGCCGGATGGCCTCAAAATCCCATTCATAGAGATTCCACCAGCCACTTTGATCGGAGAGAAAGAAAAGGTGGCCATCGGGGGACCAAAGTGGCTGGGCGATGGCTTTTTCCGCATAGTCGACAACTAAAGTGGGCCGTAGCGGAGTCTCATCATGGAGGTCGGCATAGTAGAGCGCCGCGCCCCTATCAGGATGGCCATCCTTTGGCCAGCTGGTCCACGCCACTTTTTGGCCGTCGGGACTCATGCTCGGCGCCGAAAGAAATTGAGGGGTCTCGAGCAACGGGGTCCCGAGAGAATCTCGTGCATTAAAATCCAAGGCAACCAAGGCCCGCTCAGGAGGCACGCCGGATTCACGAATGGCCAAGAGGCGCGGGCGGCTCGGGTCGACGGTCAGTCCGCCAAACCTGGCATCGGACCGCGTAAGCGGAACTGGGTCGCACCCAGGATCCAGCCGGTACACGCGTTGGTCCGTTTCCTCCACGAAAAAGAGTGTGGCATCGTGGACAGCGAAAGCGCCGCCGCCCCGGCCGTACAGGGTTGAGCGGGCACTCCATGGAGCCGGTAGTTCCTTTACCGCGCCGTCGGCGGTTTCATGCATAATCACCGACCGGCCATTCTCGGCCGCCCGCTCTTCGATCCAATAAATGTCGCCATTGCACACGTCCGGCTGCTGAAATAGGACCGTTCGTTGAACGGCTAGGGCCGCCGATATGGGTGATTTCCAGGTGCCATAGGGGGCAACGCTAGGCACGTTTCCCATGGTCGAATCCTCACTTTCCGGTGCTGTCGATAACTGGGTATTTTCGGGACCGAGGGGCCGTTTCCCTGCTTTAAGAGACTATCGCCGTTTCGAAGACCAGCTTCAAGCAGGAGTTTGTGTTCGATTGTCGAAGATTAGCGAAAATAGTGAGGAAGGCAGCAGACGATGAGCTTTAGCCTCCAATCCCTTTCGTATCTCGTGTTGGCCAGTTGGTGCATCGCGTTGGCCGCAGGACTCCTGGTGTTGCGTCGGGACGTCAACCCCAGGCTTCTTGGGCCGGGTCTCTGGGTGTTCGTCACAATGGCGGCCTTCTGGGCGTATTGCTTCGCGGGCGGCCCCTCCTGGCGCACGGGCCCAGGTCTGATTCTGTGGGTGGGGGGCGGCTGGCTCACACTTTTCTCACGAATGGGGGGCCGGAGGCGCTGGCTATGGGCCTTAGCCGTGTCACTTGTGGGAGGAGTGCTGGTGACGGTTCAGCCAGGTTTCCTCGGTCACCCGGTGACGCTAGCCTTGGCCATTGTGACAGGCGTGGTGTTAGGGATTTTATGTCCGACTTCCTGGGCCCGCGGCGTCCCCGTAGTGGCCGGGGTTTGGTTGGCGGGCATCCTCTATTTCCCTCTTTTCCGTCAGGGGGTTCACCTCGCCACGGCGGATATTTTGGGCGTCGCGGGGCTTATCTTTTTACTGGCCGCTCTACGCCGGCCTTTTCAACGGGCTCTACGCCCCGAACTTCCCGAGCAAGCGCTACGGTGGAGTGATGGGTGGCTAAAGCAAGGGCCCATCGGCATGATCCGTGGAGAAGTCGTGGGATTCGCGGGGCTTTCTCGGATACAGGGCACCGAGCAAGCCGACCTGCAGGTGCGCCACGCCATTCAGGCGCTCGGTCAAAGCGCCCGCCGCCAAGATCGGGCCATTTGGCTTGGCGGGGGCCAGTTTCTCTGGATCGCAGCGGGAGTGAGTTACGAACAAGAGCGAACGATCAAGGAAAGAATTCGGACGGTCTTTTCAGCCTTCCCAGAACTTGGTGCGGATCTCCGCCTCGGCTGGGCCTGGGGACAACCCGGGGCGCGGGTCGAGGACGTGATGGCGGAATCTGAAAGGGCCTTAGACGAGGCCAAGGCTCGACCCCTTTCCTAGCCGTTTTCTTCGGCCTGTTCCACTAACCCAGCGAGATGCTGTACCGATTGGATTCCATAGGCTTCGCTTGGATTGTGATTTGAGAGTATTGCCAGGGCAATGTCCCCGCTGGTACTTTGAACCCAGCCCACGGAATTAATTTCCCAGCCGATTCCGGGAACGGGCAACCATCCGTTTTTGAGCGCCACCGTACTGCCGCTAGGAGCATGACTGGAGACGCCCCAATCTTCGAATCCCGCCACATGGGTCATGAGGTTGGTTGCGTAGGCACGGCTTTGAGCATTCAAGAGGTTGTTAGGTGTCGCTAGGAGTTTTATGAGCTTGACCTGGTCGCCCACAGTGGTCTGAGTTAAACCCCAGTACCCCCCTTTTCCCGGTATGGTGTCGTTCATGCCGGAGGCGCGGAGAAACGCGCCAATCCCTTGGGAGCGGCCAGCCAGATTCCAAAGAGTGGTGGCGGCCGAATTGCTGCTTTCCTCAATCATGGGGACCATTTGATTGACTTCCAGGCTCGATAGCGGGCGATGTTTTTCTTCCGCCTGCCAGAGCAAAGTGCCCATGATGGTGGCCTTGATGATGGATGCCGTGTCGTAATGGACGTCGGGGCGAAAGGTCCATAGTGCGCCGTTGTCAAGGTTT
>JAKBXD010000394.1 GCA_021840785.1 Pseudomonadota bacterium | reverse complement strand
AGATGAACCGCAGGCCCCACATGTAGCGACGCGCTCAGGGCGCTCTGGCCTGCCACGGTTCCCTGCAGGGCGGCCTGATAGCTGATGGTGAGTGTGGGCGCAGTCCATGCGCTGGTGGACGCTATCGTCCCTGTCAGCGGAACGTGCACCAAAAGATTGGCGCTCACCTGACTTGTCGCCACAAGCGTGCCGCCTAAGGCGGGGGTCGTGTTCTCAGGGGTTCCCAGTTGAAATTTTCCTAATTCGCCTGCGCCAAGCTGTCCGCTCATGCGATCGCCCCCTTCCTGTGTCTATACACTATTTCTTTAATGTAGGTTCGGGGTACGAGCCAGAGCATTGTTCGCAGCGGTCATTAGGGTGCTAACCGTCGTCATGGTATTCACCAATTGCGTAAACACAGGTTGCGCGGAACCGCCGCTGGGGATCAGGTTTTCTAATGTAAAAGGGATGTTGGCGGCGATATTGGTGTCGATGACATTCTGCGCATTTATCTGATTGTCCGTCATAGATAGAGAGGAGTAGGTCGGCTGCTGTGTCCATGGAATTAATGTATCATGCATAAAGTGTAGCATCCAGCCGATCGCAACCGTCATCGCATTGGTCGTTTGCGCGGCGCTGAGTTGCCCCGCATAAAACCCCATCACCCAGTCATTGCTGGTCGGTGCTACCGTCCACGTGTTGCCGCCTGACGGCATATAGAGCTGTAGGGGTGTGGGGGGTGTCATGGTCCCCCCGATGGTAGCTGTAGCCATGAACGTCCCACTGGCGTGGGCTGTCACAGGGACGGTAAATACCGAAGCGGTTTCGTCGATAATGAGAGGAAGGGTCATTGTGCCCCCCGAGACGGGCAGTGTAAACGGTGTGTTCAAGACGGTGAGCGTTCCTGACACGGGAGCCGCCGAGGCATGGACTAATGTGGCGGTCAATTGCGCCCCATGAGGATCGTAGCCAATAGACCAGGTTGGGCGCAATTGGAGGGCACTCCCAGTCCATTCAAACCGCTCGGGGTACACAAAGGCTGCGCTCGCCAGTGGGTCCGCGCTAATATTTACTACGTGATTCGGCACGTTCGTCGCTGGCTCTACCGAAAAAACCTGAATGAGCACCCCATCAGGATTTACAATTGCCCACATGCTTATCCCTCCTTTAGGACGCTATACTTGGTATGCGGAATCAGGGGGCGATGAACGTGCCAGCGAAGGCCCTGTGCATGTGTCCAGGTCATTAAGCGTCCGTCGAAATCAGCCCAAGGATGCCCCTGGCGCAAGGACATTGCACCCCGAGGCCACTGGGTCTGAAAGACTTGACTAATCTTCACAAACCCTAACCCTACCGCATCGGCATAACCGTCTTCGGGGGCGATGGAGCGATATTGATTGCGTACATCCGCCACCCGACTAATCGAATGCGTTCCCACAATATAATCCCACGCACACAGCAACTCGGGACACGTAGCCAAAATCTTGAACTGATCAAGTGTGGGCACTAAATCACGTTCCCAATTAATCAGGTCATCTTCGCCCCAATGACGGAAAAAGGCCGTTTCATAAGGAGTCTGCGCACAGTCTACATCCTCAATTATCCAATCAAGTGGAAAGACGGCAGAACGCCGCACTTCCCATGTGGGAGCCTCGACTGCCGCCTCGGAATCCACAAAAGAATGCACAATCCGCATCCATCTCATTCTCCTTTGCTATCCGATTCCCAACCCCAGTCCATAGCCATTACAAAGAGGGTGTGTAGCAGTATTGACCCGCGAACACTGAATTTCTAGAGCCACCTGTTCGCCAGGGGTATTGGTGGTGTAAGTGTAAGTGTCTTCTAGAACGGTTCCCGACAGGATGGACGTTTGCTGCCATGCCAGTGCATTAAACACATCCGAAGTGCCCGCTGAGACAATAGAGATATCAGGCAAGAAATCCACGCGATTCACGGTGCCTCCACTGGGGAACGCATTAATAAGGCCATTGGTTAAGGTGACTGTGCTCCCGCTCACAATACTCACAATTCCCCGATCATACGTCGTCCCCGCAATCACCTCAAGGGTATCTCCTGCACCAAATCCCGTGCTATTAGTGAGCGGGAGGTCTGTCGTACCAGAAGGCGTAGCGGCTGATAACGTGGTCGTGGTTACAGGAGTTCGATTGAGCCACAGAGTCGCGGCGCTAATGGCACTGGTAAGTATCGTGTCGGTCGAAACAAAGAGCGAACTCGTATTTGGGGTAGTAGTAGCGGCGTAGGACTGGAGCGAATTCCCGATAATGGTAGAAAAAGCCACATTATAAGCCAAGGTTTGATCGAACCAAACGACTTGCATCCCGCCAATCGTGGCATTAAAACCCAGCGCAAAACTAGTTATCCCCAGAGCATATTGCGGATGAGCGCCGATATTCGTCAACCATTGGAGCGGAGACACGGTGCCCCCTGACGCTATTGTGATGTAGGCAACATTGGAACAATTATTACCAGTGGTGATAGCGTTATAGATCTCGGACTGAAACACGATATGAGCGGTGTTGGAGGAGTCCAAGGCGATGGCAGGG
>JAKBXD010000393.1 GCA_021840785.1 Pseudomonadota bacterium | reverse complement strand
TCGTCAGGATGGGCAAGGTAGGCCAGTGAGATCGACTTAGCTGCTGAGAAGGTGAGATCGTATCCGGGTGCGCGTGGGCGCTCAAGACTCGCCTGATGCTCTTCAATGTCGCTGATGACATAGCCGATGTCTGTACCTGATGCGATAGCGCTGGCTGCTCTTGGCCCAATCGCACAGAGTGCATAGAGGTCGTCGGCATTGACGGGCTCACCCTGGCTGAAGCCAAGCGCGTAAGCACCAAGACCGTACCAGTAGCTGCCGTTCAAGGACAATGCGGCCATCCGGGCGTAATAGTCACGGACTGCCTGTGCAGCGATGGGTGTGACGTTCAGCATGTCTATGGATATGCACCAACAAGGGCTACTTAGGGCCATTTCGGGAACTTCGCTCAAACATCGCCACCACCAGCACTTTCCCAGACTGCTTAAGGTGTGGTCACCACGGATACAGCCTTCGACACCTCTGCTGGACCCTCCATAACCGTCATCCAGCCGCGCAACTCCGCCCCCACCAGACAGCAGCCCATGAAACCAGATACGAACATCAGCACCGCATGCGGGTGTCATCAGACCAGTCCGTGATCATGCCTAGATAGCAGTTGCAGACCAATGGCTACGCTGATAGTGTCATACCCAAGGCATATATTCAGTTTGTTGGTTGGGGATCGTCCTAGCGTAACTAGGAAGTGGAGGCACAGGTCAATGACACCAGACCAAGCAGCTGTAGTAGTCGAGTACGCAACTGATGAGGATATTGAAATTGCCGTCCGGAGCGCCCTTGAAGGTGCCGGAGTTTCGGCCGAGGAACTCAAGGGAGAAGCGCGATCAGGACGCTTTAGCTCAGAGAACGCCCGCCTAGCTTGGTTCGCGATCTCCCCCTTCATTGGTTGACCTCGAAGGTCAGGCAAGGGAATTTGCCGCTGAAGTGACTGACCTTCTCAACCGTACGGTCACTGACGGGATACGACTTAAATCGGTAATCGCTAACAGGCGGGCTACGACGGTTCATGTCGGTTACGGAATCAGCTCTAAGGACTTGACAGCGAAGCCTGTCCCGTTGGGAATCAGGAGGACGCCCCCTGCTTGCCACCTCCTGGTCGCCTACATACTAGGGCTCGATCCTGAACAGGCACACCTAGCCGTTGCAAAGTCGCAGTATGGCCTCTATCTCGATAGTGATCGCCAGAAGATGCTGGTCCATTGGGATTACACGCGGGACCCTGAGAACGATTATCCTGTCGCGCATGTGCAGGTGAATGGAGATTGCGAACATTTCGACACACTCACCGAGCAGGCTCGTAGTGCAGGTCGCGCATCTCCCATGCGTCCCCTGCGTGACTTTCACTTCCCTGTAGGCGGTCGTCGCTTCAGACCAACCCTGGAAGATGTGATCGAGTTTCTGGTGGTAGAAGGACTGGCCGAGAAACGAGATGGATTCGAAGTGGCCGTGGCAGAACACAGGGCGCGTTGGGAGGAGCGCCAACTTCGGGCAGCTGTCCGACGGTTTCCTGATATAGCGCTCCAACAGCTACGCGAAGATCGTCAGATCCAAGTGTGATCCTCCCGCCGGAGGTAACGCTCCATCCAACTACCTCTCAAACCTCGCCCACGACCAGCACTTTTTACAACTGCTTAAGGTGTGGTCACCTCAAACTCTCACCACGTGCCCATTCTCGATCGCATACCCGACCGGTAGAGTCGTTGACTCATCGACCAACGCACCCCTGAGATCAGCACCAGCTAGATCCGCACCAGTCAGGTCCGCTCCCCGAAGATCGCTGTATCTCAGGTTCGCCCTCCTGAAGTCCGCGTCTCGCAAGTCAGCACGCTGAAGATCTCCGCGCTTTAGGTTCGCCCTCCTGAAGTCCTCCCCCCTGAGCGGTATGTCTGCAAAGTCGGCTCTTTGGAAGTTGTTGGCAAGGCGATCCATGATCCCGCCTGTTCTCCCATAGTTCTCCGGCTGCCTCACAAAATATCGAATCACTCTCGTTCCTCCATCATTCTCCCTGTTCACCAGGGCTAGTTGTTATATACGCACACCGACGCCCGCGCAAACGCCTGGCACCCGATCACCCTTCCCCCAGAGCGAACCAACCGGGCAGGTACCAACAGGTCTGCCCGATCAATCGCATAGTCGAGCACCAGCCCCGAGACGATGTAGAACGTGCCCGGTTCAGCATCGGGCAATCCAGTCACCTGTCCAAAGCGAGTCCGCATCACCGGCACAATCGTGCCATTGAGATCCAGCTCCTCAGCCTTGGCCTCGAGCACCTCTACCCGTGCGACCAGGCCACTTGGTGGAACGCTCAGCACCACCTTGCCCATGTCCATCAGCCGCGTTGTGTGAGGCACCAGACTAACGATTCTCATGCTCTCGTGCCTCCTGCATGAACTTGTCCAGCAACGCAGAGCGATGAAAGGCCTTCGCCTCCTTGTACTCGGCCTCAAGCCTGCGCGCCTCGACTCGATTCGCCTCAGTCGGGTCTGCGCGGTACTTGTAGTACGCCATGCTGTAAGCCTTGCTTGCCTTATGTTGTAAGTCAATTG
>JAKBXD010000392.1 GCA_021840785.1 Pseudomonadota bacterium | reverse complement strand
GGTGACAACCACGCTCGCTATGAAGGTTTGGTCGATGATCAGTGCCAAAAATTAGCTATCCCACCAGGGCCGTAACAGCGCATCGCTCCGTCACTGATGGTCACACCGACCCATCTAATTATCTAGACTCCAACGAGAAATGGGCGATTTCAGCTCGGAGCTAAAACAAAAAATTAATTATCCTGGCGAAGCCGGAAACCCATACACTCATAGCATTGATTTTAAAGTATTTCCTCATTGTCTCCACAGCCACGCGCGGCGCACTTCCAGACGGCTCGGGCCTATGCCATCAAGGAGGCCATCCAACAATTTTGGAACGATCCGCCGAAGACGGCGGAAGCGTATCTTCGGCATTGGTATTATTGGGACACGCATAGTCGGCTCGACCCCATTCGCCGGGCTGCGAAGACGATCACGGCGCATTGGGCGGGCGTGCTCCAGTATGTCACCAGTCCCCGGACGAATGCCGTTTTGGAAGAGATCAACCCTCTGGTCCAGGCCGCGAAAGGGCGCGCCCGGAGGTACCGCAATATCCACCATTTCATCACCATGATTTATTTGATTGCGGGCCAGTTGGCGCTACCTCGACTCGTGTTAGGTTCCGTCCACCCACCGTAAATAGCGACGAGCCTGAACCACCATATTCCTTCTCTCTATCAGCCCTTGGGGTGGTCGCATCGTTGGGCCTCATCGCCAGGGTAGCATTACCATCCAACCAGTTCGGTCGGGAAATCGCGCACGTCGCCACTAGGCAACGCGTCCAAGGCGGTCGCCAATAATCGACAGCCTGCGGCTATCCATTCCGACGCTGGTGCTGTCTCGGCCATCTGCGAAAACTGCAGGCGGACGATTTGAATCGTGGTTCTCGTCCGAATGCGCACCAGGCCAAGGGCACATGTGATGTGAATGGCATATTCACTACACCGCCTGCAGAATTCTAAGTTCCGTTCGGATACCCCGTTTAAGACAACCAGCACACGCGGAGGACTGTCTGGTGAAAAAAAGAGGATTTGGGCAGGAGGACGTCGAACCCGAACAACGCAAAAGGATTTTCGAATCTCAGGCAGAATGGGACAAATGAACTGAAGAGGCGCATGCAGGCGATTTATGTACGAAGTGTTTTACGTTTCACTGCTCGAACTATTACTATGACAGGATTCCGGGAAACCGTATGCGTTGGTCCCAATGGTGCGGGCAACACGAAGGGGCATACGGATTCTGCGGCATCCGCGCGACGGGCTCGCTGACGAACCCCGTCCCGGGTCCGCGTAGGGGTACGCCCATCAGTGGACGTCCTGCCCATGGCTAAATACAGGAGCATCGACAAGGAACGCACGTGTGCGGCTCACGCCGCAGGGGCCACTGACCCCATTGCTAAAGCTAGGGGTCTGCCGTAAACGGCCCCGGTTTGATCACGCCGATCAGGGCTATCAAATCGTCATGGAGGTGGCATGAACCACAGCGAAGGCAGCAGAAGCTTCCCAGATACTTGGCCACCGCCTGTAATTCCCTGAGCGAACGCGTAATCGAATCGTGAAGTTGGCACGGAGTGGGAGGGTTAAGGAGCGATGGGATCGAAGCGTCGATCAGCCGTGAACGAACGGAGTCCAGAGCAGATTTCGGGGTGGCGGAATCCGCTAGTGCGCCAGTCCGTTCACCCCTATCGTCTGGGGCTTTTCGTCACCCTGGCATTGGAACTGGTGGGGATTGGGCTGAGTTTGGTGCAGGCCGGCGCCTTGCGCAGCGTGTTTGATGGGTTGCAGGTCCACCATGTGGCGGCAGTGCGTCTGGGTATGGTGTGGTTCGGTGGCGCCTTGTTGGCGGCAAGTCTCTGTAACCTAGGGGTTCAGTACGGGCAAAGTCTGTTTGGCGCCCGGGTCAGTATGGCCATTCGCATGCGGGCACTGGACGGACTCTTGGCCGCGCCGATGGCCTTTCATGATCAGCAGGTGACTGGCGATCTTGCCAGTCGGTTGTCCGCTGACGTCGGGGTCATTGGACGCGTCATGGGCTCTAGTCTCCTGACCGTGATCTCAAATCCTGTGCTGCTGGCGGCGTCCACCATTTACTTGTGGACCATGAGCCCGCTCTTAGCCATCCTGATTTTACCCATCGGACCCATTCTCCTGGTGGCTCAGCGACTCTGGAAAGACCGCCTCTATCACACCGAAATGGCCGTTCGCGTCGGGGACGGGGAATTGAACCACACCACCCTGGAGATCTTTCGGAACATGGGCCCGGTGAAGGCGTACCACATCGAGGACGCTGTGGCCGATCGGTATGGGCAGGGGGTCCGGCTGCTCACCACCGCCTATCGTCGCTCCTATGGCGCGATTGCCCAGTTGAACGGGCTCACCCGGGGCCTGGGATCGCTACCGTTTGTCGCGGTGGTGGTGGTGGGTGGCCTTTTGGTGGGACAGGGTCGATTCGAATTGGGCACGTTAATTGCCGCCATCCAATTGACCAATGGCATCGTCGGCCCATTTGCGAACGTATCCAGCGCGTTTAGTCAGATTCAAAGCGGTCGCGCGGCGCTGGCCCGTATTC
>JAKBXD010000391.1 GCA_021840785.1 Pseudomonadota bacterium | reverse complement strand
GTCTTCTCCGGTAATACCCTCCCCCGCGCAGGCTTTTTCAGTCAACTCGACGATCCTGCTTTGGCTGGCCGGCGTTTGGTTGAATCCCGAATTCATGCTAATAATATCCATATGCAGGCGCTTTCCTTAATATTGGGCACTGTTTGAAGGCGGTTTCGGGCCTGTTCACGATGGTTTCGGCCAGATAAGGGCTGTCCGGATCATTTTAGACCTTGGGCTCGGTGTTATCCAGCCTTATTCGAAAAATTTTTTCGTCATGATGCCGGATGCGATGTTTTGGATCTGCTGGAACTGGGGGATCGGTATTTTCATGCAAGGGAGCCCGGTGACCGAGACTGAAGGTCACATCGATAAAAGAAGCTCGGGAGATAGCGTCCTGTCCGATCGCATGTTACCTACTCCCGTCAGCATGGAAGCCTTGAGAAGACGGATGCGCCTCAGTTTCCTGATGGCGTTTTTCCTGTTTCTCGGCCTTTTCGGGGAAACCTATTCGATTGTCACTTCCTACATCCGGGCGGAAGATCGCTGGGAGTCCTATTCCAGAGGGGAACTCCTCCTTGTCCGTCTGGTCTCCGATATCAAGGATGCCGAAACCGGACAAAGGGGTTTCGTGATTACGGGCGAACAGTCATACCTGGCACCTTATCGTAAAGCCCTTGGGAACATCCGGCGGGATATGAAGGCCATCCGTATGCTCAGGGAAATGGTCCCTTCCCTGTCGGGGATTGCTGTACTGATGAGTTCGCTTGTGCAGAAGAAAATGGGAGAGCTTACGGTTACGGTCCGCCTTCGGAAGGAGGCAGGATTTAACGCGGCGCGGGAAATGGTCCTGACGGATTATGGAAAAAAACTGATGGATCAGATCCGGGCCATCTCCATCCAGATGAGAGGATTGATTGTCCAGAAAAAGATACATGAGAGGCAGGTCCTCCGCCGGCGGCAAGAAAAGATTTTCCTGGCAGGATCCGTTCTGGCTCTGACGATCGTCTCGTTCTGGGCCATCCTGTACCGTCTGATCGGAAAAGAGATCCATGCCAGGGAAGATCTGATGCGTCGGCTTCGGGAAGAGTCCACCCATGATTTTCTGACAGGACTTTTTAACCGTCCGGCGGCATTGGAGATTCTTGTCCACGCTATCGGGAATGCCCAGAGAAAAAAATGGATGGTCGGGGTCTTGATGGTAGACCTGGACGGTTTCAAGGGTATCAACGATCGATGGGGTCACCTTGAGGGTGACCGGGTGCTGGTTGAGGTCGCAAGACGTTTTCAGGGTGTGATGCGGGAAGGGGAGGTCCTCGCTCGACTGGGGGGTGACGAATTTTTGTGCCTGATGCCCGTTCTGGAAGAGTCTGGTGGCGCTTTTCTCCTGGCGAAACGGTTCCTCAAGGTTTTTCAGAAACCTTTCGGCGGAAGTGGCGGGGATGGTCGGCTCGGATGCAGCATCGGTGTCTCGGTTTATCCCGCGGACGGTCTGGATGCAAAAGAGCTTCTGGCTGCGGCGGATCGACGCATGTACGTCGCGAAGGGGAGAGGCGGCCAGAACATCTGCTGCGAATGAGCCTGCAAATGTCTCATGATTCGTCTCTCGAATCCGCTGCCGGCCTTCTGTTATGATAGAAAAACATTGTCTGTCTTTTGTCCGCCAAATGAGTCTCAAGGAAAGGTCCGGAAACCGTCCATGACATTTCAGGAAATGATCCAGGCCCTCGAGTCTTACTGGTCGGGGGAGGGTTGCGCCATTATCCAGCCCTACGACAAGGAAATGGGGGCGGGAACGTTCCACCCCGCCACGTTCTTCGGGGCGCTCGACCCGGAGGAAACGCGCGTCGCCTACGTCCAGCCTTGCCGTCGTCCCACCGACGGTCGGTATGGGGAAAACCCCAACCGGTTGCAGCGGTATTACCAGTTCCAGGTGTTGATCAAACCCTCTCCGACCGAATCCCAGGCGCTTTATCTCAAGAGTCTCGAAGCGCTGGGAATCCGCCTGGCCGATCACGACATCCGGTTTGTCCATGACGATTGGGAATCGCCGACACTGGGCGCCTGGGGATTGGGCTGGGAGGTCTGGCTGGACGGGATGGAGGTGACGCAGTTCACCTACTTCCAGGAGGTGGCGGGCATTTCTCTGGGCGCCGTTCCGGTCGAAATCACGTACGGCCTGGAACGTCTGGCGATGTACCTCCAGGGGGTCGCGAACGTATTCGACCTGGAATATGCCCGGGGGATCACCTATGGCAGGATTCACCGGGAGGGGGAGAGGCAGCATTCGGTGTTCAACTTCGAAGAAGCGCCTGTGGAGCATTTGCGTCAACAGTTCGACTTTCTGGAGAGCCAGGCAAAAGGCCTCTTTTCGCGCGGTCTCTATCTTCCCGGTTACGAAATGGTCCTCGGTATGTCCCACGCGTTCAACCTGATGGATGCCCGGGGGGCGGTCAGCGTTTCGGAGCGCCAGCATTTTATCGGTCGCGTCCGCGGACAGGCCAAGCTTGCCGCGCAGACGTACCGTGCGAGTCTGGAAGATTCTGTCGGTGGGGCAGGGGAAAATACGGTGTCG
>JAKBXD010000390.1 GCA_021840785.1 Pseudomonadota bacterium | reverse complement strand
CCGGCACGTTCGCCGGCATCAAATTTTCGCGCCGCTTCCGTACGCATGAGATCGGCGGCACGAAGATTCGCATAGGCTCGCGCCAAAGGAAATTGAATGCCCTGATTTTGACCGATGGGACGGCCGAACACGACGCGTTCGCGGGCGTAGCTTGTAGCACGATCGATGAAAAAGTAGCCATCACCGAGGCACTCCCCGGCGATTAATATGCGCTCGGCGTTCATTCCGTCAAGAATGTAACGAAATCCTTGTCCTTCCTCACCTATGAGGTTTTCGCGTGAAACCGGAACCCCATCAAAATAGAGCGCATTCGTTTCGTGATTCATCATGGTATCAATCGGTGACACGGTAAGCCCCGTCTGAATCGCCTCGCGGAGATCGACCATAAACACGGAGAGTCCTTCGGAGCGGCGCTTGACTTCGGCTACGGGGGTGGTGCGCGCTAACAGTAATAAATAGTCCGAATGCTGCACCCGGGAAATGAAAATTTTCTGTCCAGAAATAATATACCTCTCTCCATCCCATGTCGCCGTCGTCTCAAGATGGGTGGTGTCCGATCCGGCCCCAGGCTCCGTGACGCCAAACGCCTGAAGCCGAATGGAACCGTCCGCAATTCCGGGAAGCCAGCGTTCCTTCTGTTCTTTCGAGCCATGCCTGAGTACCGTGCCCATGGTGTACATCTGCGCGTGGCACTGGGCCGCATTGCCCCCCGAGCGATTCACTTCTTCCAAAATTACGGAGGCCTCGCGCACCCCAAGCCCGGCCCCCCCGTATTCCTCGGGAATTAAAGCGCCCAAATAGCCGGACCGGGTCATCGCGTCTACGAACTCCTCCGGATATCCCCGCCGACGATCCAGCTCCCGCCAATATTCTGGACCAAAGTGGGCGATGAGTTTCCGTACGCCCTCGCGAAGATCCTCAAGTTCTTCCATTATCCCATCCTTCCCCGTATTCTGACATATTCCTATTCTCTCTGATATTTGATACAATATCAAGAGATGACATCGTTTTCCAGGAGGTTCCTGATGGATTCCCCTTTCCTCAATGAAAATTTGGCCCAAAAGGTCGCGGATCTCATTCGGCAATCGATTTTAACGGGGGAACTTAAATCCGGAGAGAAAATCCCTCAAGATGAGCTAGCGGAGGCCTATGGCGTCTCGCGCATGCCTATTCGCGAGGCGTTGGTTATCTTGAATTACGAAGGCCTCGTCAACCTCGAGCCCCGGCGGGGCGCCTGGGTGGCCCCGATGACGCTCCAAACCGTGGATGAATCGTATGCGATGCGCCATTGGGCCGAACCTCAAGCGGTGTTTCTGTCCGTTCCCCGACTCACCAGTGACGATTTCGCGTCTCTGCAACATGCCGTAGGGGCTTTGGAAGAGGCTGAACGGCGCGGTGACCCCAGCACGTTTATTCGGGCCAACGCGGACTTCCATCGAATCCTTCGGTCTCGGTGCCCCTGGCCGAAATTAACCGCCTTGGTTGACTCCCTATGGAAGGGGTTTCCCCCCTTAAGTCCGCAATTTGTGTCGGGTCAAATGGCCCAGGACCACGATGAGCACCAAAGACTTCTGCGGGCCGCCCAAACAGGCCACCCCGACCAGGCCAAACAAGTGATGGAGCACCATATCAAGCGCTCATGGAACATGGCTCGTACCCATTTTCGCGAACTCGGGTGGCCCGACTCACCCCCAGAGAAAGGATTCGATACGCATGCGTGGCATTAATACCGCCGAGGTCCAACAAGCCGTCTCTGAGCTCTGTCGTGAGGCCAACACCGCTCTCCCCCCTGACGTCTACCAAGCACTCGCGACGGCGTCGAAGCAGGAGACGTCACCCATGGGACAATATGCTTTGGCCCAAATCGTGGACAATGCCGACTATGCCCAAAGTCAAGGCGTGGCGCTCTGCCAAGATGGGGGCGTCACCATCGTCTTTTTGGACATCGGCCAGGACGTGTATTGGGAGGGAGAGCCCCTCGAGGACGCCATCAATCAGGGCGTGCGGGATGGCTATCAGACTAGTTTCCTTCGCGGATCCATGCTGGATAAACCATTTGGAGGAAAAAACACCGGCGATAATACCCCGGCCATCATTCATACGCGCATCGTACCCGGAAATCAGGTCACGGTAACGGTCCTTCCGAAGGGCGGCGGCGGAGACAATGCGAGCCGCATGGCCATGTTTACGCCGGCCCAAGGCCTCCCCGCGGTCCATGACTTTGTCATCGAAACCATCGAAAAGGCAGGGCCGGGAGCCTGCCCACCCCTCATTGTCGGCATTGGTATTGGCGGGTCGTTTGACTCCGTCGGCACCCTCGCTAAACGCGCCTTGTTACGGGACATCGGCGCATCGCACCCAGAGGCCGACATCAGAGACTTGGAACATCTATGGCTTCAGGAAGTCAACCGGCTTGGGATTGGCCCGCAAGGATACGGGGGGATTACCACGGCGCTTGCCGTCCACATCGAAACGGCCCCCCGCCATATCGCCAGCATTCCCGTGGCCGTCAACTTGCAATGCCACTCAGCTCGGAAAGGAGTGCGAGTCCTCTAAT
>JAKBXD010000389.1 GCA_021840785.1 Pseudomonadota bacterium | reverse complement strand
CGGTTCTCCTGCATTGAGAGAGCATCCGTCTCGCGTCGAAATCTCTCGAGAGTCTTGGTCGACAAGTCTCGGTTTGCGCCACGGCATGGCGCACCGAGATCTCCGTAAAATCTCCGGCGTTTCCTCCCGTTTTTGCATAAATGATGCACGTCGAGACATCCTATGCAGCGACGACCAATCCCCGCGTTAGCCTATGCCATGCAAGAATTGTACGTCCATGAGCCACGCGCTCTCAAGCTAGAGCATTCTTCCTACTCGTGGTCGATCCGATGCGCCGATCCCCAGCACGCAAAAGGCTCATTCAGATGGTTGGGGCGAATCATTTATCTTTAGACCGTACACCGATTTGCGCAACGGACTCATGATCTCTGCCTGTTTGAGGCGTGGGCTGGGAAACCCATGGGCACCCAATTCGTCAATCGGGTACTGATGTCTGAAACGGTAGCCACCTTACGGAACGGGTGTCAAATAACGGATCGTACTCGCTTTGGGTGATCAGGTCAAAGAAACGCCAACACCACGACGGGAAAAACGTGCCTGCGTTCCGCTGGCCTCCGTCGTTTGCTGGATGATGAGCCGCAAGCCAAGGAGAACATCGCGGCGGTGCCAGGGCGCGCTTATCGTGCCCAATGACATTGCGACCATGCTGGGCGCGCACTTATTAGTCGTTTCGTGTCATGCCGACCCCATGCCCTGAGGCTATAATGCAACCACAAGAAGCCAAGCGGCCCGTGGTCTGGCCCACGAACGCAACCTGCAAGGAGGTGCCTCGCGTTGCTGATGGGAGTGACCCACCCGGTGCATGTCAATACGCTCACCGTATTCTACGTCATGAATTTAGTTATTGCCCTCTTGGTGATCACCTTTGGGGGTCTCGTTGTGGTCACCCGTCTTCAACAGCATAAATTCCAGCTGTTCGCCTCCGATTCCAGTTCGGCGCGGAATGCATTGGTCGTTGGTCTCGGAAGCCTCTGGCTGTTGGACGGTCTCTTACAAGCGCAGCCCCTCATGGTCACCCAATTCACTACTAGCGGAGCGCTCGCCCCCTTACTGACCGGCCAGCCGGCCCTCGTCGCTGCCGTCGTCCGCTTAGGCATGCACCTGTGGCGTCTCCATCCCCTCGTCTGGAACCTGGTCGCCACCTGGATGCAAATCGGCATCGGCACCGTCATCGTGCTGGGCGGCGAGACCCGGTGGCGCCGCATCGGATTGTGGACTTCGGTCGGATGGGGGCTCCTGGTGTGGGGACCTGGCGAAGGGTTCGGCAGCTTATTTTCTGGTGGGAGTTGGTTAGTAGGAAGCCCGGGCTCGGTGCTGTTTTATGTGCTGGCTGCAGGTGTGCTCTTACTGCCCCCCACACAGTGGCGGTCGCCACGGTTCTTGCGTATCTGGCAAACAATGATCGGCGCCCTGTGGGCGTTAGCCGCCTTCCTTCAGGCGTGGCCTGCCAACGGCTGGTGGTCGTCGCACAAGTTCAGCGCCTTTCTTATGAGCCAAGCCCGCATGCCCCAACCGTCCCTTTTTTCGGCGCCGCTTTACGCAGGGGCTCGAGCCATCGTACAGTTCCCCCTCCCATGGAACGTCGGGGTCGTCGGGATCTTTCTGACATTGGCCCTCCTTTGGATCCTGGGCCACCCTACGCGCCTCACCTGGTGGCTGACGGTCGGCGTCACCTGGAGTACCTGGTGGTTTGGCCAAGATTTTGGCGTACTCGGCGGCATGGGCACGGATCCCAACAGTGGGGCCCTGGTCTTGCTGGGTCTGGTCGTCTACGCGCTTATCGTTCCCCCGTCTGCGGACCACGCTGTGAGCCGTCCCGCCTGTTGAGGCTAACTTATTATGTCATTAGTTTGACTCATTAAGTTGTCAACATGGCTTCCGTGTTAACCGGTCCTATTTTGAGGTTCTGGGGGAACTGTCGGAACAGCGTACTCCTCCCCAATAGCATTCGCGGTTGGCATAGGCTGTTGACAACCAGCCGTCAGCCAAACGCGAATCCCTGCCCATCAGGCTGATTTTGGGGAGGCTCCAGGCCCCCGTAAGACCGAGAATACCTGGCAAATCTTGTGACAGGTATGTTAGTCGAAGTGATGACCATTAGCATTAGCGCCAACACCGCCCAGACCAATTAAAACGGTCCGGGAGGGACGTCTTACTCCCGGCCAGGGACCACACTTCGGATCCTATCGCCATGCACTGTCGCCACAGTCACTTATCGAAAGGCCGCCCAGCCCCCTAGGGTGCCCCCGACCATTCCGACCATGCTCGCCGTCATGAGTTCCATGGCTCCACTGTTCACACCTATCCCCAAACTCATGGTGATCAAGCCACCGCACAGCCCCCCTGCCGTGCCTCCTGCCATAACCTCCATAGCTCCATGGGGATCGGACCAGTGACGGTGTCCACGCTCCCATCGCATCAAGACCCCCATCATCATGCCGATTACCCCCAACGCGCCCACCACCGTGTTGGGGATCACCCATGACACCGCCACCCATCCGACGCAGGCCGTGATCCATCCGGCCGCAAAACCCGGCGAATTTTTTCCACCATTCCCCATAT
>JAKBXD010000036.1 GCA_021840785.1 Pseudomonadota bacterium | reverse complement strand
AAAGGCTGAGCAGCCTTTTAATTTGGTGGAGCCAAGCGGGATCGAACCGCTGACCTCTTGAATGCCATTCAAGCGCTCTCCCAGCTGAGCTATGGCCCCGATGCGGCGTAATATATGGATTCATGCTAGCGATGTCAAACATTTTTTGTATACATCCGGTCATCAGCAGCATGCGCTCAAAGGTCCACGACCATACCGTCATAGGCGGGGATGACCGTTTCCGGCAACTCCGCAGCCAACGTCGCATAATCAAGATCATGGGTCATGTGGGTAAAAATGGTCCGCTCTGCGCCAATGCGCCGCGCCCAGTACAAAGCCTCTTCCACATTAAGATGGGTGGGGTGCTCTGCATAATGCAGACAATCAAGAATCAGGACTTTCAGTCCTTGCAACAGCATCAGACTGCTATCCGGGATGATTTTTAGATCAGTAAGATACGCCGCATCATTAAAACGATACCCGAGAATAGGCAGTTGACCGTGCAGCACGGGTATTGGTGTCACCGCAACCCCACCAAAGGTCTGCGGCGATGCTATCCGGTGCATGGAGAGCGAAGGCTTCGCCCAAGTAATGTCCGGCGGCAGAAAACAATAGCGAAACCGGGTTTCCAATTCCATCGCCGTGCGCTCATCCGCATGGCAAGGGATCACGATCTTCTGCGCAAAATTGAAGGCACGCAGGTCATCGACACCATTGATATGATCAGCATGAAAATGGGTATACAACACGGCACTCAGCACCTGCACATCGGCGCGCAACATCTGCTGACGCAGGTCCGGACCGGTATCCACCAACAGATTAGTATCCCCATCCTGCACCAGAATACTGGCCCGCAGGCGGTGGTTGCGTGGATCAGCGCTGCAACAAACCGGACAATGGCAGGCAATCGCCGGTGTGCCGGCACTGGACCCCGTACCAAGGAATATGATCTTCATATCGCTACCGCGTGTTTAAACAGTGCGTGGAAATTCGCCGTGGTCCGCTCGGCGATATCCTCCAGCGTCTCGCCCCGCAACGCCCCGAGAAAGGCCGCGACATGAGCGACAAAAGCCGGCTCGTTGCGCTTGCCGCGTTGCGGCACGGGGGCCAGATAGGGCGCATCCGTCTCCACCAGCAGGCGATCCGCCGGCATTTTCTTGGCCACCGACTGCAATTCAACGGACTTCTTGAAAGTCACAATGCCGGAAAAGGATATATAAAAGCCCATATCCATGGCAGCCTTCGCAAAACCCCAGTTTTCAGTGAAGCAATGGATGACACCACCGACTGCCGCCGCCTCTTCACTGCGCAGCATAGCGATGGTGTCTGCCGCCGCCGCACGGGTGTGGACGATCAGCGGCTTTCCCGTGGCCTTGGAAGCGGCTATATGCCGGGCAAATCGCTCCCGTTGCCAGGACAGATCTCCTTCACTGCGGAAATAATCGAGGCCGGTCTCGCCGACGGCCACCACCTTGTCGATCGCCAGAGCGGCGAGCAGATGCTCCCATTCCGGGGTCTCCGCTGCGGGTTCATTGGGATGCACGCCCGCTGCCGCCCACACGCCGGGGTACTCGGCAGTCAGGGCCTGCACCCGCGGCCAGTGCGCCTCGACAACCGCCGCAATCAGCATTTCTTGCACCCCGGCCGCATGCGCGCGCGCCAGAATGCCAGCCCGATCGACGTCAAAATCGTCGAAATCCAGATGACAGTGGGAATCTACCAGCATGCGTTTATGACCCTCTGGCGGATTCAGACCAATTTTCCTGCCCGACACGCTGGGCGGGGGATAGACTCCGCCTCTGCCTGGCTGCCTCAAAAAGGCAAATCCCGGTGGCGACGGACACATTCAGACTTTCGATGGCGCCCATCATGGGAATATGCGCCAGATAATCGCAGTGCTCGCGGGTAAGGCGGCGCAAACCTTTTCCCTCACCACCCATCACCATCACCAGCGGCATCTTCAGGTCGAGCGTATAAAGGCTCTGAGCACCCTCCCCCGCCATCCCGACCAGCCAGAAACCCGACTCTTGCAAGGCAGACAGGGTTCGCGACAGATTAGTCACGGTACAGACCGGAACACGTGACGCCGATCCGGCAGACGCCTTGCGTACGGTGGCATTGACCGGACAGGCATTATCCTTGGGCAGAATCACCGCATCGACCCCCGCCGCTTCCGCACTGCGCAGACAGGCACCGAGATTATGAGGATCAAGCACACCATCCAGCACCAGCAGGAAGCCGCGACCTGCCAATTGCGCCAGAATCGTCTCGAAGTCTTGCTCGGGAAAGTCGCGCAGCAAGCCGCCAACGCCCTGGTGCTTGTCGGTGTTCAGTCGTCGCCCCAATGCCGTACTCCGCCATTCATTCACTGGCAAATGCTGTTCTGCGGCCTTTTGCAGTAACGGCGCGACACGGTCATCGGTCCTTCGCTCAATCGCCACCCAGAGTTCCAGCAATTCTTGCGAATCCAGTGCGGCGCTGACCGCATGGATACCATAGAGGGATTCTTCAGTCACCCGGCACTCCCGCCAACATCGTGAAAACTTCAGAATTGCGCTGGGAGGGCCGCACACAAGGCAGGCCGACGCGAGCGAAAGCGGTGGCCTCGTCAGGCGCCGGGGCCTGGTCCCAACCGGGCAGCCTGCGGCACGCCGCGACAAACCCGACCGGCCCCGTATGGGCGATCTGTGCAAAGCCCAGGAACTCGGTCGGGGCCTGATAAAATTTTACCCCGATACCGTCCTGACTCCATGCCTCCCGCTGCCCGGAAACAGACCCCACAAACAGGGGGCTGGCAGCAGCCAGCGCGACATCCCACTCGCCGGGCGTTAACACGCCTTCGCGGAGAAACTCCAGGCGCGGTAACGGCCATTCACCCCGCCGCAATGGGCCGGTACGCTGCAACTGCCATCCCTGTCTTGCAGCCCAGACAAAAACGCGCGACTCCAGATCCAGATACGCCGATAACGGTAACATCATGAACTGAACGCCACTCGCAAGGAACCGTCAAAAGGCGCAATTATCATATCTGGTCAGAAGCTGTCGAAAATATCGTCAACGATATTATCCGCCACCGCGAAACCCGCACCCAGGCCCAAACCGGTCATGACATTACCCAGGAACCCGCTGCCCATACCCGGCTGTCCCTGCATGGGCGCATTCCAGGGACGCTGCTGCTGCCCCATCCCTTGCGTCTGCATTTCCAACTGCTGGATACGCTGGGCCATCTGCTGCAGCATCATTCCCACATTCTGCTGCTGTTGTTGCAGGTTCATGGCCAAGCTGCGCAATTCCATACTGATTTCGCGTCCGGTCATTTTATCCGGTGCCATGGCGTTCACCCGTCCAGCGACCTGCTGCAAGGTCTGCAGGTTGTTCTGGGTCTGCTGCTGCAACTGATTATATTGTTGATCCAACATTGAGTAGTCCATGATGCGCTCCTGATTTCGTAAAGATAATACCCATTGATTAGATGGGCGGAAAGCCTGCGCAGTTCCACAACCACGGTGATCTGCGCAACTACTCCTGCAAGCGAATACGCCGCTCCCAGGCACGCCATACCCCGCGCGCCAACAACACCAGAATAGGTCCGATAATCAGGCCGATCAAGCCGAAGGCTTCCGCGCCGCCAAGAATACTAAAGAACACCAGAAAGAAGGGAGCCTGCGTCTGCGATCCGGTGAGTAGTGGGCGCACCACCAGATCCGCCACGGTGATGACGATAAGCCCCCAGGCGAGAACGAGCAAACCAGCGATCCAATGCCCCGTAAAAGTGAGCCAGAGGGTGGCGGCGCCGACTACGGCCGTGGCACCAAAAGGAATTGGCGATATCAATGCGGTAGCAACCAACCAAAGTGGCCACATGCTTAGTCCCGCTACAGCGTAAGCGATACCGATAAACATGCCCTCTACCACACCCACACCAATGAGACCGATCAGTACCGAACGCGCCGCATCCCGGCAGGCGGCCAAATATCGATCGCCACGATCACGGCCCCAGAATTGTGTAGCCCCCAGGTACAATGCCTCCGTGAGACGCTCGCCATGCAGAGCCAGTGCAAACACGGTCAGTGCGGCAAAAAACGTATGCAACGTGAATATCCAGAGCTGACCCAAAGAATTGGTGATGAGGCTGGAATGCGCACTGAGCAGGGCAGAGAGATAAGCACCGTTCAGCCCGTGCAAATGGCTGAGCAACCAGTGACCAACATAGGGAATCTGCAGCACCTCGGGTGGCACCTCGACGAGCGGACCACCTGACTGCCAGCGGAAGATGAGTAGTGCCACCTGGGGCAGTACAGAATCAACGATAATGACCGCAGGAATAATGATAATCGCGACCCACGCCAGGGCGTGTATAAGCGAGCCCAGCCAGCGTGGGAGATGAAAACCCCGCTCCAGGCGCAACTGCCAAGGCCAGCCCACTGTGGTCAGCACCGCCCCCATCAGCAAGGGGCCGGCAAATGGGCTGAGGGTGTATGCGGCGCCAGCGTAAACCAGCAGCAACACGAACATGCCCCAGTTAGCATAGCCTGATGGCTCTTGGCTTTTTTGCACTCCTGTTCCCCTAATGCGCACTCCACGATGGAGTGCAAAACTACCATAGTGCCGCGCCGATGAGAATGCGCATAAGCGTCAGAAAAACCGGCAAGATTGATCAGTCAGTGAAGATGAATACCGGCGCGGTCCCAGACCGGTTCGACACCGTCGGGCAGCGGTGGCAGATGGCCGATGGCCGTGTGACCAAAATTCGGGCCATGAAAGTCGGAACCGACCGAACCCGCCATACCCAGTTGCCTGGCGAGACACCCCAGATGCTCGCGATCTCCCGCCGCCTGGCTGCCGGAGCAGACCTCAAGGCCGATGCCTCCGGCCTCCCGGAACTCGGTGAGCAAAGCACGCAGCCGGGTACCGCTGAGCTTGTAGCGACCGGGGTGGGCCAGAACGGCGGATCCACCTGCCGCGTTGATCCAGCCAATCGCTTCGGGCATGGAAATCCAGTCGCTGGGCACGTAGGCTTTACAACCGCGCCCAAGATATTTGCCAAAGGCCTCGTTCGTGTCTGCGCAATGTCCCTCACGCACCAGCCAGCGCGCAAAATGGCTACGCCCCACCATGCGGCTACCCGCCATCGCTCGCGCTCCGGCTTCTGCGTCAGAAATACCGGCATCTTCTAATAGACGCCCGATTTCTAAGGCGCGCCAATCGCGGAAGGCCATAATCCGACTCAAACCGCCCTGTAGAATGTTATTCTCTGGGTCTATAAAAAGGCCGACAATATGGATGCCTTGGGTGTTCCATTCGCTGGAGACTTCAACGCCCGGGACCAGCTGAATATCCAGTGCCGTCGCCTGCACACGGGCCTCCTCAAGCCCCGCGGTGTTGTCATGGTCAGTCAGCGCCATGACGCGCACCCCAGCCGCATGCACCCGCCGCACCAGATCGGTGGGCGTCATGGTGCCATCGGAGGCCAGCGAGTGCATATGCAAATCAATAAGAGAAACGGGGTATTGGTGCGACATAGGGAAAATTCCTGAATAAAGAGGATACCGCTTGCTGCGGAACCCGACACCATTCCATGTTAGCATAACACGCTCGACTTCATCGGGCATATCGGAGGCAGCAGTGGCTCTTATCCTGGACATCCCAGGCGCACAGAAGCGCTTTGAACAATACGCCAACCCCATCCTCAGTGCCTTTGCCGAGAGCGGCATTGCCACCGGAGAGCAGATCACCCCGCCAATGATTGTGGACGCCCTACGCCAGCTTTTCACGCTGCTGGCAACAGAAGTTGCGTCCTGGGACCCCGCACTGCCCGACGACGAGCCGGAGCGTATCGGCGATCTGACCATCGGCCTACTGATGGATCTCGCTACCTGGGCTGACCGCCTCGGGGAGCGTCAGGCGAAAACCGCCCTGGAAATGATCACCGTCAGTATCGCTGCATGGGTATGTAATCAACACGGCGCCATCCACACGCTGGAGCCTATCGTCAACGGTCTGGCCATTCTGGCCAATAGTCGCGTTGAGACCGACGAACTGCGTTCCCTGGCCCAATTGATGGGCCAAGTGAAAGAAGCCGCATCCGCAGACTACGCCACCGACCTGGATGGCGCCGACCCGCGCCGTCCCTGGCGTATTCTGCTGCTGAACTGGGGCATCACGGCAACCCGTGCCCAGGACCCTGCAGAAATGCGCAGCGCTTTTGCGGCACTCCTCCGTCACTTGCCTGTCGACGCGGCGCTTTTCTTTCAGGAAGGACGCCAGCAGGTGGCTCAGGGTGATTTTCCGGATGAGGTGAGGGCAGTCATGGAGGAAGCGGCAGAAGGTGCCGGACGAAGTCTGCGTCTGCACTAAGTCGCCATAAAATGGCCAGGACATCGGTCAGCCCCGGCCATTAATATCTATATATCTATATCACCCACGCAGGCTCCTACGATGGGCGCTGTGCTCAGAGTTCTTTGCCGTGATGCGCCAGAAAGTCGGCAACTCCCTCACTGGTTGGCTTCATACCGGCTTTGCCCTTCTCCCACTGTGCCGGGCAAACCTCTCCGTGTTCTTCAGAGAATTGCAATGCGTCCACCATACGGAGCATTTCGTCAATGTTGCGGCCCAAGGGTAAATCGTTGATTACCTCGTGCCGCACCACGCCTTCGCGATCGATCAGGAAAGAGCCGCGCAGCGCCACTTCATCATTGAGCAGAACGTCATAATTGCGTGCGATGCTCTTAGAGAGATCCGCCACCATAGGGAGTTTGATGTGACCAATGCCGCCCTTCTCTTCCGGCGTGTTCTTCCAGGCCAGATGGGTGAACTGGGAGTCCACGCTACAGGCGATGACCTCAGTATTGCGGGACTTGAAATCATTCAGGCGATTATTAAAGGCGAGAATTTCAGACGGACATACGAAGGTAAAGTCGAGCGGGTAAAAGAACAGAACCGCATACTTCCCTTTAATATACTGAGAAAGTTGAAAATTCTCGTTGATGCCATTATCAGCCATGACTGCGGGGGCCACGAAATCGGGAGCAGCTTTGCCTACTAATACAGCCATCGTAATTCTCCTTTGTTGAGCTAACGGGATAAAGTCCAGATTTTTACTATAGCGAACTTTTCCTGATTTCGCCAAACATCTGATCGATTCGGACGCATGCAAGCCCCCTGTGGGCAGCACGCCCGCCTTAGGCTAGAATAGGCGCCCAGCCCGCCGGATGATTCCGGCCGTAACCCCGTAACCCTTTGACTAAAATGTGAGGAGCCCGGCCCCCATGACATACGTGGTGACTGAATCTTGTATCAAATGCAAATACACAGACTGTGTGGATGTCTGCCCAGTGGACTGTTTCCGCGAAGGGCCTAATTTTCTGGTCATTGATCCGGATGAGTGCATAGACTGCACGCTCTGCGAGCCAGAATGTCCTGCCGGTGCCATTTTCCGCGATGATGACCTGCCCGCAGGTCAGGAAGAATTTGAGGAAATCAATGCCCGCCTCGCCAAGATCTGGCCAGCCATTATTCACAAGAAAGCGGCGCCCGAAGATGCTGACGCCTGGCTGGAAGTAAAAGATAAACGGGGTCTGCTCGAAGAGTGAGTGACGCTGGCGCGCCCGCCGCGTTGCGTTCTCCCAGCTTTCGCCGGCTCCTCGGCCTGATCAGCGCGTACCGGGGCCGCATATTTCTCGCTATGCTCTTCATGGTGATTTCTGGCGCAGCCACCGGTGGGGTGGCTTATATGATCAAGCCGGTCCTTGACCGGATATTCATCGACCGCAACGCCAGCATGCTCATCTGGCTGCCCTTGGGCGTCATAATGATCTACGCCGTTAAAGGTGGCGCCGATTACGTACAAGCCATCACCCTCGTGCGCACCGAAGAAGATGTATTGCGCGGTCTGCGTGAACGCCTTTTCGCCCATACCCTGCGCCTGCCCCTCGGCACCCTCATCGACAGCAGTCACGGCAGCACCCTGTCGCGGATGAGCCTGGACCTGACTTTATTGCAGCAAGGCCTCTCGGTGTTGGCGCGCTTCTTCCTTTCCACCTTCCAGATTCTCGCGCTCATGGCGGTAGTGTTTTACATGAGCTGGAAACTGGCGCTGATCAGCTTCATCACCCTGCCCATCGCGTTTTACCCCCTGATTCGTTTCGGCCAGAAGCTGCGCCAGCGCGGCGAACGCCAACAAGAGCAGATGGGCCAGATCATGGAGCAGTTTTCTCAAAGCCTGCGCGGCGCCGAAGTGATCAAAAGTCAGGGCGGTGAAGGTTTTGAGGCACAGCGTTTCGGTGTTCAGGCGCGTCACTACTTCGATCTGATGATGCAGATTGCCCGCATCCAGAAGGCGACGGTTCCGATTATGGAGATGATCGCGGCGCTGGGCATTGCGGTCATCATCTATCTGGGAGGTAGTCAGGTGGTGAATGGCGGGATGACGACGGGGGCTTTTTTCAGCTTTCTGACGGCGCTGGGGATGATCTATGAGCCCCTGCGCCAGCTCTCCTCGGCCAACAATCAACTGCAACAAGGTCTTTCTGCCGCGGATCGGCTCTTCGCCTGGCTGGATCAACCGGCAGAAGCCAGCCAGCGCTCCCCAACGCCGCGTCCCTGGGGCACCTGGCAATGCCACGATCTCAAGTTACAATTGGGGGGCGAAGCGATTTTACGCGGCCTTCATATCACGCTCCCCCCGCTCACGACGACGGCCATCGTTGGCCCCAGTGGCGGCGGCAAAACCAGCCTGGTACGGGTGTTACTCGGCTTGTTGCCGCCCAGCGGGGGAGAGATTACGGTAGCCGGACAGTCCATCCGCGATCTCCTCGCCGGCGACTATCGCGGCTATTTCAGCTTTGTCGCCCAAGAGCCCGTACTCTTCAGCGGTACCGCCCTGAGCAATATCGCCTATGCCGATGCGCAACCCGATCATGAACGCGCCGAGGCGTCCGCGCGGCAAGCGCACGCCTGGGATTTTTTAGCCCCCATAGGGGGGCTGGAAACAATGATCAAAGGCAATGGCGGCAATCTTTCCGGTGGGCAGCGCCAACGGCTCGCCATCGCCCGGGCGCTCTACCTGGATCGCCCGGTGCTGGTCCTTGACGAAGCCACCAGCAACCTCGACAGCGAAAGTGAAGAACGCATCGCGGAAACCCTCAGCGCCCTTCATGGCCGAAAAACCATCATCATCGTGGCGCACCGCCCGCGCACCACCCGCCTCGCTGACCAGATCATCCACCTGGAGCGCGGGCAGATCGTGGCGGGAGGGCAGGGACAAGGGACAACATAAGAGGGCTCCAGACGTGTCAGTCAGAAAGTCTCGCGCAACGATTGCGCAGAGCGGCCAAGGCCACAGACAGACGCCGATCACCATCGGCATCCGGTGTCGGACCATAACGCTGGGCCAGATAGATTTCACGCACAGATTCCCGCTGATCCTCTGGCAACCGCTGCCAGAACAAACTCTCCACTCCCGGTCGCTCGTCTTTTAATCCCACAGTACGCAAAGCGCGCAGCGCGCGCTGGCGCCAATATCCGACATCCCTACCCGCTCGATAGCGGCGCCACAATATCCATGCCATCAGCAGCGAAGCACTGACCACTCCCAGCGACCAGTAAGTCAGCGTCGCGTGTCGATACCACCCCCGTGCTTTCGGCCAGTGTGGCGCATAGGCAGACGACTGCGCAATCTGCATGATTCGCGTACCCGCCGACGTCCAGAGAGCGCGCTGTTTGGCCGGCGTCAGGTCGATAACCATATTAAGCCACTGCCATTGCATCCAGTCCCAGAGTTGTAGCGCCCCAGGCACTACCGCGGGGGCTAATATACCGGTCTTGCTGCCACCCTGACCAGATATCGTCGCCGGCGTCGCATCCAGGCGTACCCAACCTTGTCCCGGTAGCCAAGCCTGCACCCAGGCATGGGCCATGCTCTGCCGCACAATCCAATAGTTACCCGCCGGGTTATACTCGCCACCGTGATACCCCATCACCACCCGTGCCGGAATTCCGTCCAAGCGGAGCAGCAGAGCCAATCCCCCGGCGTAGTATTCGCAAAAACCAGTATGGGTATGGAGCAAAAAATCCGCCATGCTTTGCCCATGGGGATAACCTGCTGGCTCCTGCAGGCTGTACCGGAAAGAAGAGTCATGAAACCAGTGCAGCAGGCGCTGCACCACCACAGCATCGCTGCCACCCGCAAAATGCGCCGCCAGTGCCCGTAGTTTCGGACTCGTCGTGTCGGGCACCTGCAAAGCTGCGGTGCGCTCCGCCGCAGAGAGCACACGTGGTGCGGCAGGTGCAGACCAGACCATATAGCGTATGGGCAAGCCGGAGGCCTTGTTCAGACGCAAGACACCACCTGCCTGCTGCCGGTAGGTAACTGGAATATTCAGACGATAAGGCGTAGCTAAGGCAAACAGATAATCACTATTATCCGGGCTTAGAACGATTTCCTGTCGAATGCCCGTGGTTCCGGTGCCGACACCTGTAGATGCAGCACCTCGCACCCTGGCGACAGGTGAATCCGCTATCCACGTCCGGCCTTCATCGCGCCAAAGGATCGCTCCCACCCAATATAAATCCTCCGGATCGGCCGACTGCGGAATGATCTGTGCCCGGAAAGCCGTGGTGGAGTCGAGGGCCAAGCGGGTAATACTGTCAGGCGACAAATCCGCGCTGAAACCCGAATGCGCCGCCCCCTGTGGTGGTGTCCAGGCCCAGAGCGGCGTCGGCGTGCGCGGCAACATCAGAAAAAAAATGGCCGTCACTGGCAACAGCATCAGCAGAAAGATCAGACTAAAGGCCAGCATATAGCGGAAATCCCGCCAGTGCAGCCCTTCTAATGCGCGCGCTACCGCTGCATCGGCCAGGGGCTGCCAAAGTAATCCCAGCAAGGACAGATATAAGGCCGCCAATAGAAAAATACCGAGCAGAACATCCACGCGCAGCCACGCAGCCACCCCCATACCCAGCAGCACCAGCGCCGCCACCTGATAAAAGTCGCGCTGACTGCGTATTTCCAGTGCCTTCACCGCCAGCAGCACCAGCACTGCCTGACTGGCCATCGCCAGCCAGTTGCCCCATCCGGTCAGCAGCAACGCCAGCGTCAGCAGAAAAAGGCCCAGCATCCAGCGTTGCGCCGCACTAAACCAGGGCAGGCGCCCATGCCAAGCCCCATACAGCCCTAAACCGGTCGCCGCGATCCAAACCACTGTGGCCCAGAGCGCCGCCTCCGAACCCAGCGCGAGGAGCAAAAAGACACCCATCAACGCCGCCAGTAAGGAGCTCACAATACGCGCGGGAAACCGCAGCCCAGGCGTCATCAGCCCCCCCTTCCCGGATGCGGCAAGCGCCGCAACCATTGTCCGGCCATGCGCAGCCCCAGAGGCAGGGGAGCACGCTGCTCGACCTCCCGGAATATCGGTAAAGGAGGCTGTTGCGCCAGCAGCAGCAAGGCTTGATCCAGGCCCGATCTTCCGCGACCCGTAATCATCCCGCCAGGCATCCGTAGTTGCCACGCCCAGCCCCGTTCCAACGCGATGTCCAGCGCCGCGCGGAGTATTTGCAGGCGCTGCTCCACTGGCCAGTGTTGCAGCGCCGCATCTTCCCAGTCGAGCAAGATCCGTCGCTGCCCTGCCTCCTCCCGCTCCCGGGTAGGCAAGCGCAACTCCCCCTGCGCGCCTAAAGACCAGTCCACCCGACGCCAGACTACGGCACCCAGCCCTTCTCCGGGCAGACGCTCCCGCACCCAGAGCAGATCACCGCTGCCACCGGGCTCACCCCCTTCAGCCTCCTGCTGACCCAGATCTGCCGGCAGCAACGATGGCTCGCCCGCGGTGGGAGCCACCCAGGGCTGGTCCGCTGACTCCACCGTCAGGTGCAGACCTCGCCAGACAAAAGCAAAGGGAAAGGCGGAACCCATCCGTAGAGGGGGTAAGGGCGGCTGACCGCGTAGCGGCGGGTGCCAGGGCAGCGCAACCAAGGCTTGCTGACGCGCGCCCACTCGAGTCAGAGTGCATTGCGCATCACCCAGACGCAGTTCCAGCAGCCACAGGGGCCAGGGGCGTGGATTATAAATGCGCAGGAGCAGGTCGCCCTGCTCTCCTGCGGTAAAAATCTGGCCGGGCAGCACAGCGGCATGCACCCGCCAGAGGTTGCCGATGGCGACAAAACCGGAAAGCACCATGATGGCCAGCATCATGGAAACCAGCAAGAACAAGACATTATTACCGGTGTTCACGGCAGAAAAGCCGAGGGCCAGGGTCAGCCCGACAAAGACCTTACCAGGACGGGAAAGACGTACCTCCCGCCGTTTGCGACTCACGGACCAAAACCCCAGGTATCCTGCATCAGCAGTGCCGTCAGTTCATCGCCGCCCAGCGATGCGCTGGACAGCAAACGATGTCCCAGCACCGGTACCGTCACCGCGCGCAGATCATCGGGTGTCACAAAATCCCGGCCCGCCAGAAAAGCCCAGGCCTGTGCGCTCGCCTTGAGCGCCAGCAAACCTCGTGGCGACAACCCAGTCCGCACCCGCGCATCCTCACGACTGCGTTGCGCCAGGGCCAAAAGCATTTCCTGTAGTTCCGGACTCAGGAATACCGCCGCAACCGCTGCCTGCCACTGGCGCAGCAGCGCGGCATCGGCCAAGGCTTGCAGATCGGCGGGCCGTCGATTTTCCCCAGCCAACAACCGCCGCTCCGCCTCGCGACTCGGATAGCCCAGCGACAGACGCAGCGTAAAGCGGTCCAGTTGACTCTCCGGCAGCGGGAAGACTCCAGCGTGCTCCTGCGGATTCTGGGTGGCGATCACAAAAAAGGGCTTGGGCAGCGGAAAGCTCTGCCCATCCGCCGAAACCTGTCCTTCTGCCATGGCTTCCAGCAGGGCCGACTGACTGCGTGGCGAAGCCCGGTTGATTTCATCCATCAGTACTACGGCATGAAAAATCGGACCCCGATGAAAGGCGAAGCGTTGCTCACGCGGATCGAAGAGACTGCTCCCCAAGATATCCCCCGGCAGCATGTCCGCCGTCATCTGCACCCGCGTAAAATCCAGACCCAGCAGACGCGCCAATCCCAGTGACAAAGTCGTCTTGCCCACCCCCGGAACATCTTCCACCAGCACATGCCCGCCGGCCAGAAAGCCGGATAGAATCAGGCGCAGCGCCCGTTCTTTATCGAGCAATACCTCACCGAGCGCGTCCAGCAGACTCGCCGGAGATACCGTCATTGTGCGGCCGCCACATCCAGGTGCCGCGCCGCCAGCGCCTCATCCAGCCGCCCCACCGGCAGATGGTGGGGCGCTTCACGCAAAAGTTCCGGTTGCGCCAGTGCCTCCTGACGAATCTGCGCCATGACCGCCACAAAACGGTCCAGGGTTGCCTTGCTTTCCGTCTCCGTCGGCTCAATCAGCAAACACTCGGGCACCAGTTGCGGGAAGTAGATGGTCGGCGCGTGAATCCCGAAATCCAGCAAACGCTTGGCCACATCCAGCGCCCGGATGCCCGTCGCTTTCTGCAAGTCACTGACCGTCAGGATGAACTCGTGGCTGGCTCGTCGCTCCGGAAAAGCCGCCTGATAACCCACCCGCTGCAATTCCTTGAGCAGGTAGTTGGCATTGAGCGCGGCATAAGCCGATACCCGACCTACCCCTACCCGACCCAGACGGCGTAGATAGGCATGGGCACGCAGCAGCACACCGACATTACCGCCATGGGCACTGAGCCGACCGATGCTCTGGGGTAAATCACCCTCGTCCAACCAGCGCAGAGCACCCTCTTCGGAGCGAGTCACCATGGGCAGGGGCAGAAAGGGTCGCAGGCGTTCCTGCACCGCCACCGCACCCGCACCTGGCCCGCCGCCGCCATGGGGTGTCGCAAAAGTCTTGTGCAGATTCAAGTGCATCACATCAAAGCCCATCTGGCCCGGCTGCACCCGTCCGAGAATGGCATTCAGGTTGGCGCCGTCATA
>JAKBXD010000388.1 GCA_021840785.1 Pseudomonadota bacterium | reverse complement strand
CGGGATCCACTGTCGGAACGGTGCCAAAGCCTGGTTGAGAGATGATAGGGTAACACCAGCCCCCGCCGTCACCAACAAGTCATCTGCCATCGGTTCGACTGCCGGCGACCAGTTGTCTGACCGCCACACAAAATCATGCAATACTGGTTCACTGCGCTGCTGCCTGCCCACTACAGAAATCCGCTGGTGTGATTTCAAAGCGGAGTGGGCCATGGCTTCCAATGTTTCGGCTGAGGTCATCGATTGTCCTCCTGCCTTTTAGAAATTATCCCATAACATTCGATTTGAGAAGCGAATTTTCCTGCCTGAGAGGAGAACTTAAACTATGCCAAATCATCCCCACGACGATAATCACCATACCAATCATGCCAAACTTGTCGGGCCAGGCGGTACCAAATATAATCGCAGACAACAAAACCGTTAACACAATTTCCATCGCTTGTGAAGCTTCTATCCGTGCCAGCCACATGGCACGGCCTTGAGACAGGTCTGTGGCGACGACTGCAGCAAATATTGCCGCAACCAAAGTATAAAGCGTCTCTGACCAATGGGGTGGGCCTACCGTGATAGCGCCGATGCCCCCAATGACAGACCGAAATGGAATGCTTCCCAGCGTCATTCCTAATGTTCGCTGATACACATCGAATGGGCCAAACTCTCGGACAGATCGCATCATTTGGCGGTTTCCTAACGGATAGGCAACCGCTGCGCCGCCAATTGGAATCAGCACCCACCAAACGCCTGCTCCCGCCACGTCGGCGACAGACCATTGGGTTAACACAACAACCAATATCAAAAATGACGGCCACAGCGCAAAAAGCGGCAAGTGACGGTCCTGAGATGAAACCCCCTCCGATAATAGGCACTAACAAACTGCCAGCTACTATGGTTAACTGCCAACTACTAGTACACCATGGCCTTAATGCGTAATCATTATACGGAACAAACGTTCGCTGGACGGGAGCGACCCTTTCCTTTATGCTAGGATGCAAAACTTCTGGCATTTGGAAAGGGTGGACCGTCTCGTGGCATGGCGACAAGCGGCGATCATTCGGCTGAGTACGAAACAACAGCAAATCCTGGAATCCCTCGCGAAAGGCACCCATACGGCCTTGCATTTGAAGCAACGGGCCACGATTATTCTGCGTGCAGCCGAGGGCTGGGCGAATCTAACGATTGCCAAACAAACCGGGTGGAATCGGAACACGGTGAAATTATGGCGCAATCGCTGGGCGCAGGTCGCGCCTGAAATCGCGGCGCAGGAATCGCTTAAGCCCTGGGCCGTAAACCGATACATCGAGTCCGTGCTACAAGATGCCCCCCGTCCGGGGAAACCGTGCCGGTTTACCCCGGAACAAGTGGCCCAGATCGTCACGTTGGCGTGTCGCACTCCGGCCGATTTGGACGTGCCGCTGACGCATTGGACCCCCTCCGCGCTCGCGCGGGAGGCCATCAAACAAGGGATTGTCGAGCAGATTTCTCCCCGCCAAGTGGGGCGTTTTTTAAAAAGGAGGCCGATTTAAAGCCCCATTTGAGTCGCTACTGGCTCAATCCCACGATTGATGACCCCGATCAGTTCAAAGACAACGTCCAACAGGTGTCGGATCTCTATCGGGACGCGCCCGCCTTGGCGGCGGAAGGCGTCCATGTACACTCGTGTGACGAGATGACGGGAATCCCCGCCCGCGAACAGGCCCCCCCAGCTCTCCCCATGGCCCCCGGAAAGGTGGAACGACGCGAATTTGAATACATTCGGCATGGCACCTCGGGGCTGATCGCCTCCCGTGACGTCGTCACGGGACAGGTGGAAGCGCCCCTGATCCAACCAACGCGGACGGAAGCCGACTTCGCCCAGCATATCGACGCCGTGGTGAACCTGCATCCGGAAGACAAACATGTCTTTATCCTCGATAACCTCAACACGCATCAATCCGAAGCGCTGGTGCGCTTCGTGATTGAACATGACCATCTCGACATCTCGGCAGAAGAATTGGGGAAAAAGGGCCGGTCAGGCATTCTCTGGAGTCAGGCCACCCGGAAAATGTTTTTAGAGAATACGCTCCACAGCATCCGATTTCTGTATACGCCGAAGCACTGCTCCTGGTTGAACCAGATCGAATGTGGGTTTAGTATCCTGGTTCGCCGCTTACTCAACAATCGGGCCAGTTTTGCGTCCATCGCCGCGCTGGAAGAGCGCATTCGTCAATTTATCGATTACTACAATGAACATTTAGCCAAACCCTTCCGATGGACCTTTGATGGAAAATTGCTCAAAATGTGATCGCTTGAGTGATTACGCATTAAAGCCATCGTGTACTAGTAGCTACACCCAAACACTTAAAGCCCTCATAATGTCCCCGAGCGAGCATCAAAAAACGATACCCGGCAGGAGCGGTATCGCGCACTAGAATCTCGTACACCGCTTGCTTCCGCTTTTCAGTCGCTGAGAGAACAATACCAGAAAAAGTTCTTAACCCTCAGCTACATCAGGGCGACCTTGAAGCGTCATCATCGTCGCCGTCATTGTGGAGACCGATTTGGGGTCTTCTGAGCCTAGAGCAAAAACTTCACCT
>JAKBXD010000387.1 GCA_021840785.1 Pseudomonadota bacterium | reverse complement strand
AATCCGGATCGATTTTCCGTCTTTCGAGAACTTTTCTGAGCTGCCTATCCGGCAGTGAACGATTTCAACCCTCGTAAACTGTGAATGGTAATTTAAAAGTGACCCACTTGGAGGGCAAACGGTAAGCGAAAAGTGTCCCACCCGGACAACGCCTCTGGTAAGGTGGGTTGCCAAAAGCAACCCAGGAGAACCGGAGGCCGAAAGGATGATCAAGGTGCAGGACGTCGAATTTATCCGCAAGAAATTTCATCAGGATGGCTGGAAGATCCGGGAAATCGCCCGGAAGCTGGGGATTCACCGCAAGACCGTGCGCCGGGCCCTGCGCACGGAAGGGGTTCCCCAATATCGCCTTTCCCGGGACCGGAGTCGTCCGGTGCTGGGGCCTTACGAGGGAGTCATCCAGACATGGTTGCGGGAGGACGAGGGGAAGCCCCGGAAACAGCGGCACACGGCGAAGCGCATCCATGACCGTCTGGTGGAGGAACACGGCTATGCCGGAAGCGAGAGTTCCGTCCGGAAGCTCGTCGCCCGGCTCCGTCCCCGTCTGGAGGACGTGTTCGTTCCGCTGTCGGCGGAACCGGGCGCGATGGCGCAGGTGGATTGGGGAACGGCCACGGTGGTTCTGGGCGGGGAGGAGCGCACGGTCCACCTGTTCGTCCTGCGTCTGCGGGCCAGCGGCGTGGTGTTTGCCCGGGCCTATCTCCGGGAAAGTCTGGAATGCTTTCTGGACGGACACCGGGAAGCGTTCGAATGGCTGGAAGGGGTGCCGGGACAGTGCGTCTACGATAACCTGAAGACGGCGGTTCTCCGGATTCTCGCCGGTCCGGATCGGATGGAGACGGCGATGATGAGCGCCCTCCGGTCTCACTACCTGTTCGACAGCGCATATTGCCGCCCCCGGAAAGGGAACGAGAAAGGGTCGGTGGAAAACGGGGTGGGGTACGTCCGCCGCAATGCCCTGGTGCCGGTCCCCGACTGCCGGGATCTTGCGGAACTGAACGAGCGGCTGCTGGCGTGGTGTGCCCGGGACCGCGCCCGAAGAACGCTCTGGGGCCCGGAGAAGGCGGCGCTGGCGCCCTTGCCGCCGACGCCGTTCGCCAGCTGTCTCCCCCGGATGGTGACGGTGTCGTCCCAGCTGCTCGTCTCGATCGAGACGAACCGGTACTCGGTGCCCCTGAGCCATCGGGGCCAGAAGGTGCTCGCCCGCGTGTATCCGGATCGGGTCGAGATCGCCGACCGGGAGCGGGTGCTGGCCACCCATGCCCGTCTGGAAGGGAAGAACGGTCTACAGGCGGACATCCGGCATTATCTGCCGGTCCTGGCGCACAAGCCGCGGGCCGTCACCCAGGCCGCCGCCCTTCACCCGTTGCCGGCGGTGTTCCGGGAGGTCCGGGACCATCTGGTCCGCACCCGGAGACGGGAGGGCTGGAGGGAGATGGTGTCCATCCTGCTGCTCCTGCTCGAGTATCCGCAGGAGGAGATCGAACACGCTCTGGTCCGGGCGCGGGAAGCCTCTCTCGTCCGGGCCGACACGATCCGGCAGTTCCTGCTGCTGAACCGTGCCCCGCCCGCCCCGCCTCCGGCCCGGGTGCCGTCCGCTCTCCAGGGGGTGCGGGTGCCGTTCGACACCCCGGCCCATTTTGACGCGCTTCTGGTCCCGGGAGCCGGACGATGAGGGGGCATCCGGAACTGTTGGAGGAAGCCCTGACCCGGCTCCGGATGCCAGGGCTCCGGCGGGCGCTTCCGGAGCGCACCCGGATGGCGGCGGAGCAGGGGTTGTCCTATGAAGCCTTTCTGCTGGACTGTCTGCAAGACGAGATCGTCAACCGGCAGGACAACGATCTGAAGAGACGCCTCAAAGAGGCCCGTTTCCCCGTGGTCAAAAGCTTTGACCAGTTCGACTTCACGGCACAACCGGGACTTCCCCGGGAAAAGCTGCTGTCCCTCGGCAACGGAGACTGGTGGAAGCGACGGGAAAATGTGCTGCTGGTCGGACAGGTGGGAACGGGCAAGAGCCACATCGCCACGGCGCTGGGGGTCGAGGCGATCCGCAACGGGGCCCGGGTCCGGTTCACGACCGCTCCCGCCCTGATCCAGGACCTCCTTCTGGCGGAAAAGGAGCATCGTGTCGGCCGGTTCCTCAAAACCGGGAACCGCTATGACCTGGTCATCGTCGATGAACTGGGATATGTCTCCCTCGGCCCCGGAGGGGCGCTTCTGTTCCAGTTCTGCTCGGAGCGGTACGAACGGGGAAGCCTCCTGTTCACGTCCAATCTCGACTTTTCCCGGTGGTCGGAAGTTTTCGGGGACCCCTCCCTGACCACTGCGCTCCTGGATCGTCTGACCCATCACGCCCACGTGGTGGTGTTCCAGGGAGAATCTTATCGATTCAGGGAACGAAAGACGGAGACCGGAAGGAAGAAGACCTGAACGACTCTTTTTTTGAACTTCGGGTGGGACACTTTTCGCTTACCGAGGTGGGACACTTTTTCATTGACATTTACACATGATAATAAGCCCAAATTCTGATACCCTAAGGTTCTGAAAAGAGAATCATTTAAATTGTTGGAGGACGT
>JAKBXD010000386.1 GCA_021840785.1 Pseudomonadota bacterium | reverse complement strand
GGGGTTTGTGGAGTCGCCCGGACAAGTCTTGAGTATGCCTAGCAGTCCGAATGGCCCGGCGCGGGAAGTGGTGGTCACCGGACGCGATATGGGCACGATTCTAACCGACTGGCAGATTCTCTATCTCTGGGGCATTGATCCGATGAGCACTTTCTTAGCGGCGTCCAATTCCTATGTGGGCGGCGCATTGAATGCGAATTTGGGAATCGATGGCACTTTAACGTCGCCCCCGAAAATCATTCAGGCGTTCTTTGATCAGATGGTGGCCGGGGCGGTGAAGAATCTGCAAGCGATGGTCAGCTCATCCATCCCAAATATTACGCCGATCATTACGCTGCCCGCCGCCTATCAAATGAACCTGGTGGCGTTGCAACCCTGGCAAGGATCATGGAGCAATTTCTTGGATTACTTTACCAGTCCGCCGTGGGGCGAGTCCTTTATTTTTGATGCGCCGAATGCGCCGCAATTCATCTTGCGCCAAACGCCGTATAAGGAATTCACCACGGGCACCTATCCGTTGCCGTTTGGCAATCTCGGGGATAACGGCTTCTTTGCGGATGTGAGTCTGAATGCAGGAGATCTGACGGGGCATAATCTGATGATTAACGGCGGATCGCAACTCTATACCTATTATCTGACGATCCCCGATCTGTCGTCCACCCAGGCAAAAACGAATGCCACCTGGTATTACGTGACGAGTGCGGGAGCACACATTAACGCACCCTCAGCCACTTCGAAAGATACTAATCCGGCCTATAGTACGTCCATTGCCGAAGTCCGGCAAGCGGGCAGCAATCCTTATTACGATGTGGAACGGGCCAAATTGTGGGGCATTCGGCCTCTCCAATTAACCACCCCCTGGATTGCGGTGATTAATCAGATCGGCACCACCATTCCGGCGTTGATGAATACCTGGCTGGTGAATGTGTTTCAGCACAATGATCGGTTGGTCTCGGGGACGATTACCTGCCATGGCCGGGAAGATTTGACCGTAGGCCGCTATGTCGTCATTCAACCGGGCACGATCACCACGGATCCGACCCCTTGGGAAGCCTACATTGAAAGCGTGAGTCATGACATCAATCTCTACAGCAACAATGCCACCTGGCAAACGACATTAGGCGTCGTACGGGGACGAGTGCGCACGAAAGGAGAAGGATAGGCATGGCCGGACGCCCGCAAGCCGCGTTGCACAAAGGGCAACAACCGAATCCCTATCGCAGTACGACTGGCGTTCGCTTGCTCTGGGGCAAGGTCAGTGCCCGCCATCCGGAGACGGGGCGCGTCGATGTGACGTTGGATCATGGGACCATTTTGCCGAATTGCCCCGTGGCCCCGCAAATGTTGGGGCAGACTTATGGCGAAACGTATCTGCCCAATTCGGATCCGGTGACGCCGCAAACGACGCCGCAAGGCCCGTATGGCTTGCCCATTGTCCCGGCGGATGCCACCCAAGCCACCCAATATGCGCTGGTGGACTGGTTGGAAGGATCGGGCCGCGAACCCGTGGTCATCGGCTTCTTGCCCACGCTGACCAGCCACATTGCGCCGCAAGCGCCCGGCTGGAAGGTATTTCGCCATGAAGCGGGCTATTGGGACAGGGTGGATCCCCAGGGTCACTGGACGCAAACTTGGCCCGATGGCTCAACGTTGAGTGTCAGTACCACCGGCACTCCGGCGACGGCCACCGCCATCAATCCGGCGTTTCCGGCTCCGGCGCAGACGACGCCGGTCCAGTTCACGTTCCAGACGGCGGCGGGTGCGCAAATTACACTCAGCGGGACCACGGTCACCATTACGGGCGCGACAAAGATTGTGCTCAATGACGGGACCCAGGGCGTGGCCCGGCTCGGCGACAGCGTGACGGTCTCGGGCACCGACAGTGCGGGGGATACCTTTACGGCCACGGGCACGATCACGAGTGCGTCACACACGGTCTTGAGCGGGTAGGCTAGGAGGGATCGATGATGAGCTTTACGCCGCCCTATCAGCAATACGGCAAGCAAGTGGGGCTGTTGGTGTTTCCGGCGAACTCCAACGCCGACGGCTTCAAGACGCCGGGATCGCATTATCTGGTATTGCCGGTGAATCCGAACATTCAACTGACGCGCCCCTATCGCACGACGCCCACGCAGACGATTCAAGGCGCGTATGTGGACGACTTCGGTCTCGGCGTGGCGCTCCTGACACTCAGTGGCCATACGGGGTATTGGATTGGCACGGGGCAGTATCAAGGGCAGCCCGTAGACGGGCATGGGGCATATAAGGCCCTGGACGAGGAGATCATTCAATACTACTTCTTGCTCGAAAGCCAACAAGCCAAAGTGCAACCCGCCGTGACGATGCAGTTCTTCAATAACATTGACGGGCAGTTCTTGGATCTCAAGCCGACGCAGAATTTTCAGTTTACGCGTTCGGCCAGCAAACCGTTTCTCTATCAGTTTCAAGCCACGTTTATTGTGTTGGCCGACCATCATACCGAGGCGACAACGCCCGTGTACGACCCGATTGATCCCCTCTTGGCGGGAGGGATGAGCTTTCCCAATCCCAGCCTCATGCCGGTGAGTGGGAGCACCACGACGA
>JAKBXD010000385.1 GCA_021840785.1 Pseudomonadota bacterium | reverse complement strand
CCGGACGTGTCAAAGAAAGCCACGTGGGCAGGGTGGCTCGGAGGTCCTGGCTTGCGGGGTGCCATCGCCCATGCCTTTCATAATGCCCTCACCATGCTGCCGGAAGTGCATGAGACGTTGCATGGGGAAAAGGTCGCCTATGGATTAATGGTTCAGGAATCGCTATGGGGAAGACCCGTCGAATCCGTACGAAAGCTCCGAGAGCTATTAACAGGATTAGAGCTTCCGGTAAACTGGGCGCAGTTGGCCGGTTCAGGCCATCTTCCTGATTTGTCGACCCTAGAGGAGCTCGCGGCGGCGACGTTGGGCTCGCCCCTTGTCCAAGGTCGCCTCGATGAGGTAGGGGTCGGGCGCTTGGTTCAAGCCATACGGGATGTGGAAGCGTATTAGCCGCACGTGTCTCGGTGGCGTGATTGGGGGTTTCGGACCATCAGCGAGCCGGCTAGGCATATTCCTGATCCCAGCCACCCCAAGCGTGTTTCAGACAAAAGGCTCATACTGCCTATGCTGGCAGGACCGTTCATCGGATCCTGCCAGCATGCGATGGCAACACTAGGAATGCGGGGCGAAGCTAGGCGGCGGCGATGTGCTTTGAGGGCTTCGCCTTGGGGCTGGCATGGAGATAGCCTAGAAAAATCAGCACCAATCCCAAAATGTTCATGAGAGGAAACAGGCTAGACGCCACGTTCTGGGAAGCGAAAGCCCCAGCGAGGCTTGGTATCAACGCACCCATGGCGATTAAGAGCGTGTAGTATCGGCGAGTCTTCCACCAGGAGAAGAGCGCGCCAAATACTACAATCGGACCGCCGATGGCCGACAGCAGGAGATATACGATTTGGGTGGGACCCACGACGGCGTCCTTTCCTGCATTAAGGGCGGTCCAGCTTCCGTGGAGTATCGGTGGATTGCTTATGGTGACGAGGACCAAAGCCAGTTCCGCGACCACGAAATACCAGGCGTAGCCGCGCGCCAGCTTGGAGCGCGGCAACGCCAGATAGGTGGTGCCGACCGACATGGCGCCGACGAGTCCCGCCGAGGCCACGATGTACAGTTGGTATTCCCATTGGAGATGCCAGTTACTCGAAACGGTAAGCGATTCCATTAGAAAGGCGATGGCATACAGAAAAAACGATAGCGTCCACCAAGCATAGACGGGGGCTTTTGAGGTGCGGTAGCGCTGCACCAGGTTTGCCGCAAACACGACGGCAAGCGTGGCGGCTGCAAGTAATAGTATGGTCGCCATGGACAGAGACCTTCCTTCCTTCCTTCGGGCACGCACGTTGAGTTCTTAGGTGCCCATTGGTTATGGAGACAGCATGCAACCGATTCTTCCCCATGTAATCCGGCAAACGGTCCTGGATTGGGGACCATGTGGCCGCTCTCAAAGGGACCATCGGGCCCTGGATAGGGCCTGGTGACTCGGGATAAGGTAATCCTAGAGGAGGTGGGACGATGTCACCCGGATCGGGAAACTTTATTGTGGAAGGCTTGCTTCTCCTCACGTTTATCGTGGGCTTGCTGTGGCCAACCCGCCGGCATCACTAAGAACACCCGGAAGGACGATGCCACCTCAGCACGTCATTGCAAAGGAGTGAAAAGACGATGAATCCTCGCACCGATGTCGTAAAACACTACAAAATGGTCCCGGAAGACTTCGTAAAGCACCTGTTTTCGACCTTAGCCATCGTGTCCGTGGTGGTGCTCTTCGCCTCCCTAGTTTTCGGGGTGCCCGAGAAACCCCCCTTAACCATTAAAGGGTATGCGACAAGCCATCCCCTTGCCTTTGAGCAAATGGCCCTCAGAGCGTTGGATGGGCAGGGTCAGATCGCCAGTTACGGTCCTCCATACAATCATGGTACGTCGAGCGTGCAAAGTCCCTTGCAAACGATGGTGGGGGTGATTCATCCCGTCAATGCTGCCAGCGATTTCATCTTAAAACCACTCCGCATGGCCGCTGCCATCAACCCCGGGATTACGCCCGCGCTCAACCGTTTTCGCAAGGCGCCTAAGCTCCAGCAGGCCCAATGGGAAGCCGCCTACACGGCAGCGCTGCAAAAGAGCACCTATCGGAATGGCCGGGTGCTAACGACAACAGGAAACTTTGGACCCTTACCGGCCCTGTTGAACGAGACGCTCGCGTTGGGTAAAAGTGGGTTGATGTCGGGCGCCCTGATCCGAAACGGCTCCGTCATGACCCGATTTGACAATCAAAACTATCTGCTATTCTTGCAAGGGGCGCCTCTGCAACAGGACCCAGCGACCCAGCAGTTGGCAGGAGGTCATTGGGGGATCATTCATCCCGCCATCAACGGCTATCCTGCCGCGTGGTGGATGACCATTCCTACCTGGATATATCAATGGCCCTTTGTGGCCCACTCGAAGGCGCCCGACGCCCTGGCTCTCGCAATTGGACTCTTCTTTTGGCTGGCCCTGGCCCTGACCCCATGGATCCCTGGATGGAACCGGCTTCCCCGGTATCTTGGCGTACATCGCTTGATTTGGAGGGATTTCTACCGCGCTTATCGAAAGGATCCACGAGAAGCGAAGGATGTGAGTCGCAATGCGTCGTAGCCAGGGATTCGT
>JAKBXD010000384.1 GCA_021840785.1 Pseudomonadota bacterium | reverse complement strand
ATCTGATACGGCACGTTCTCGCGACTGGTCCGTTCAAGCTTCGATGAATCCGTGAGGCAATTTCCTGATGGGAGCATCGACCTCCTCCACATTGACGGTCCCCATACCTACCGGGCTGTCAGGCACGATTTCGAATTATGGCGGCCGAAGCTCACCTCGAGAGGCGTGGTGTTATTTCATGACACGGCTGTTAAGCGTGGGAATTTCGGTGTTTGGCGGTTATGGGAAGAACTCAAACAACAATACCCCCACTTCGAATTCACTCATAGTCACGGCCTCGGTGTTCTAGCGGTCGGCCCCGATATTCCCGCGCCGTTGCATGTCATAACGCAGTATAGAGAGCGGGAGGCATCCGCCTTCCGCGCGTTATTCACGCGCTTGGGTGGAACATTGCACTATCCAAAAAGGCCGGAGGATTCGCGGAGAGGATTGTCCGAGATCACGAAGGAGAATCAGGGGCTCCAGGAGGCCATCGCACAGGCTGTCCATGAAGCGGAGATCGCGAAACGAAGATATGAGGAGATCATTCAGTCAACGTCGTGGCGAATCACGGGCCCCTTACGGGACCTTGTGCGATTCGTCCGCTACGAGAAGGCAGCGGCCCTTTTCTCACTTCGACCCTTTATACAGAAATGGGGCCGTTTACTCTATCGTAACGCACCCGTAAGCAGGACATTCAAGGATCGGATGGTGCAGTTTGCTTTTAAGCATGCAGGCCCTTTATTTGCAGGCGTGACCAGCTACGAGATTTGGCAGCAGGAGGCACGACACGTTACTCTCGAAGTGAACGACCTGCCCAAGGAGCAGGACATCGAAACCCTTTTGGCACGGATCCGTTTCCCTATACACGAAGCGCCGATCGTTTCCATCATCATTCCCGCTTATGGAAAAATCAGTTATTGCCTTGCGTGTCTTGACTCGATATACCGCAACTTACCGGCCGTGCCCGTTGAAGTGCTCGTTGTGGAGGATGCCTCCGGTGATCCACAGGTCGATGCGTTGGCGCGGATCCACGGCTTGCGATACGAGAAGAACACAGAGAATCTCGGGTTCTTGCGCTCGTGTAACCACGCAGCAAGCTTGGCGCGTGGTGAGTATCTCTATTTTCTAAACAACGACACGGAAGTGACAGCAGGGTGGCTCGATAGCATGCTCGATCTCTTCCAATCACGATCGGACTGCGGGCTCGTAGGATCACAATTGGCCTATCCAGACGGACGCCTTCAAGAGGCCGGTGGGATCGTGTGGAAAGACGGGAGTGCCTGGAATTATGGGCGCCTGGATAACCGCAAGAGGAGTATCTACAACTATGTGCGCGAGGCGGATTATTGCTCTGGGGCCTCACTGCTCATTTCGGCCGAACTCTTCCGATCTGTAGGCCTATTTGATGAACGCTATGTGCCTGCGTACTGCGAGGATACGGACCTTGCCTTCAAGGTGCGAGCCGCGGGAAAACGGGTCTATTACCAGCCACGGTCTGTCGTGGTCCATTACGAGGGTGTGTCTCATGGGAAGAGCACGGCGAGCGGAATCAAGTCCTACCAGAGCGTGAATAGCCGGAAGTTCCAAAAAAAGTGGAAAAAGGAACTGAACAAAGAACACTTCAGAAACGGAGAACAGGTCGAAATTGCGCGCGACCGATCGCGCGGCAGAAAGCGCGTGCTGGTGATAGACCACTACGTGCCGCAGCCGGATCAGGACGCAGGCTCGCGCACGATGACGCAAGTGATTCAAACGCTTCTTCAGATGGGGATGACGGTTAAATTCTGGCCACAGAACCTATCGATGGGAGGTAAATACGGGGAGCGGTTACAGCAATACGGTGTGGAGGTCATATATGGTCCGGAATACGAAGGGACTCGCGCTTTTGAGGAATGGGTACGACAAAATCGGGACCTAGTCGATTATTTCCTATTAAGCCGGCCGGATGTCGCAAGTGCCTATATTGGAGCTATTCGGAAGCACTCAAGCGTGCCAATACTCTACTATGGACACGATGTCCACCACTTGCGCTTACGCGAGCAAATGAAAGTGGAGCGCAAGTCCATCGTTTTGCAGACAGAAGCGGGACGCGTCGAGCAAGCAGAACAACGAGTGTGGAGTGAGGTGGATGTGATCTATTATCCGTCAGAATCAGAAGTGGCGTATGTAGAGGCATGGCGCAAGAAGAGTGGAGCGGACGCCCTGGTGAGAGCCATGCCGGCATTCGCCTATGAGGGCGTTATGGAATCGCCAGACATAGATCTGCACGAACGCCGCGATCTGATGTTCGTAGGAGGATTCAATCATCCCCCAAATGTGGATGCGGTGGAGTGGTTGTGTCGCGACATATTGCCCCTCGTGAGAAAGAAGCGGTCCTTGACGCGTCTTTTTATTGTGGGGTCAAATCCTCCACAGAGGGTACGGGCGCTCGCGTGTGAGCACGTCATCGTAACGGGTTTTGTTACGGATCAGGAGCTAGATGGGCTCTACAGAAGCATTCGGGCGGTAGTGGCGCCTCTCAGATTTGGGGCGGGAGTGAAGGGCAAGGTTGTGGAGAGTATGCGATATGGGGTGCCGGTGATTACCACGCCCACGGGGATCCAG
>JAKBXD010000383.1 GCA_021840785.1 Pseudomonadota bacterium | reverse complement strand
ATCCGTCGATGTAGAACACGGCAAATGAAGGGGAGGTTTAACTTACTCAGATGCAAAATCGAGGATTGAAAATGGTGAGTGCGCTCGCCATGGGCTCGTCCATGCTGCTGTTGTCGCTGCTGCCGGCCGCGTCAGCGATGGCGAAGACAGTGCCTCAGGTCACCAAGGTGACATTAAGTAGCCCACGGGGTACGGTCACGGTAGGGAATACGGTCTCCTTTACGGCAACCGCAACCGAGTCCAACGGTTCCGCCCCAGTTTGGTACCAGTACTGGTACATGGGAACCCATGGCAATTGGCACGGTACAGCGTGGTCCAAAAACGCCAAGTTCTCCTTGCCACCGCTTCATAGCGGGAGCTACGAGGTGGTAGTTTACGCCAAGACGGCGGGACAGATGGCCCCAGTCGATTCCCAAACCTCCAACACGGACCAATTTGTGAATGTTAATAGCGCGTTGACCGCCTCGGTCAACACGAGTGACGCAGCGCCGAATTCGGCGGTGACAATTTCGGCCAATGCGACCAACTTGACCAATCCCGTCTACCAGTATTGGATCGGAACGCCCAACGGCAGCGGCGGCTACCATTGGCGGGCAAACGGCGGCTACGTCACGGCCACCTCATACACATTCCACCCGTCAGCCTCAGGGAAGTACAGAATAGCTGTCTACGCGAAGGATCTCAATGCCCCGAGCGACGCCCAGTTTGCGCTGCTGAAGGTCGTCACCATGAACGTCTTCGGCAGCCCGGCGTCGGTGCAGTTGTCCCCGTCGAATTCGACAATGGTGGCAGACGGCGCGGCCGCAGAGACCATTACGGCCACCGTGTTGGACTCCAATGGCAACGTCGTGTCCAACTACAACGGCACCGTGGGTGTGATTGTGACTCCCGATCAATTCACTGAAGGTCTCTCCATTCGGCCGAGCGGCGCGAACAACGCCAACACGGCCAATGACACGCCGAGGAACCCGTTCTGGTTTACCGCAAAGAACGGGGTCGCCACCATCAATGTGAAAGAGTTGCTGTCCAGCAACAACGTGGATGGCGGGTTCCCCCTGGGGACGGTGGGTGACACGGCCAGCGTTGTGCCGATTTTGCCCCACGGAAGTCTGGAAACCGCTAACGCGGCCATGATTTCTCTCACGGCGCCTCAGCCGACCTATGACGTGGTGGCCCAAGTACAGCCTGGCACCATGGAGTCGAGTGTTTCGGTGGTGTCACTGCCAAGCACTTTGGCCAACAATGATGCGATTCAAATTGCGCCGGTGCAGGCGGACCAAAATCAGGTTCCGATGAACGGGTCAACCGGGATTGGCGACGGCGGCACGGCAGTCATTTCGGTGTCCGGCCCGGCTACCCTCGACTACTACAATGGTGCCAATCTCCAGGAAACCAATCTGAGCTCCGTGACAATGCCCATTGACGCGGAGAACGCGGGACTCGACAACGTGTTCCTGATTCCGAATCCGGGCGAGACCGGGATGGTCACCGTGACCATTACCGATGTCACCAATGGTCTGCAGGCGGGGTCTCCCACCCAAATCCAGATTGTGCCTCCCGGCGCAGTCTCCGGCTGGTCGGGTCCGTCGTCCGGATTCACCTTCACGGCAGACCAAGTGGGCAATGACTCCTATGCCCAGAACAACTTGAGCGAGAGTCGCAACACCTGGATGTCAGGCGCCAATGGCGCGACCAGTTATACCTTCGATGTTCAGGCGGTGGACCAAAACGGCCTCAACGTGTCGGCGCCACAACCGTCGGTCAGCGTCACGGCGGCAGGTGGTCAGCCGGTGGCGAATTTGACCGCTGCCGTCAGTCCTGCGGGTGGCAAGGGCCAATATGCAGTAACGATGAACTACAACGGCCAGGGGCTAATGGCCGGTACTTATGACGTCACCATCTCGGAGGGGCTCACCCAGTCGTTGGTGGTGCCGGTCACCATCACCACGGGACGCCCATACCAATTGGCGGTCATGCCGAGCCAGAACACGCCCGCCGGGGCGCAGCAAGTGGTTGACGTAACGCCGCAAGACCCGTCGCTCACCATCACGGGCCAGATTGAAGATGTCTTGGGAAATCCGGTAGCCGCGCCCAACGGCACTAGCATTTCCTTCCAAGACACGGCCAACGTGAAGCGCATCAACAACCTGCAAAGCGGGGCTCCCCTGAAGTTGTCGGGTGGCACGGGCACAACCAGCGACCAGACCGTCTATGTGAATGGCAGCGGGATGGCCTCCATCACCGCCACAGCGATCTCCAAGGGCAACGACGGCGCAGTCTACGTGACCGCCAACCTGCCTTCGGGGTACTCTTTGTACCACGCCCAGCAGTACTCAGCCACCGTGGCGGAGAGGAAGCGCTTGGTGAGCCAACTGGTCGCGACCACCCAAGGATCTGGCTACGTGGCGGGCACTGGGTCGGGTTACCCGGAGATCTTGGTGAGCGAGGAAAATGCCGCCCATGCCATCATGGACAAGGGCGACACCTTGAACTACACCATCACCAGCACCAACCCGTTCTACTCTGCGATGAACGGAACGGTGAACTACTCTAGACCCAACAGCGTCATCCCGGTGACCACCGACATGGCGGG
>JAKBXD010000382.1 GCA_021840785.1 Pseudomonadota bacterium | reverse complement strand
GTAAGAATTACCTGAGGGTCGAAGCAGTATCGAATATCCAGGTGGAACCTGATAACCCACAAAATGACCCGATATATTCGGACAGATTGTACTCGCGGTGTTAAGATCTCTCCCAGCATCAGACGATGCTTCTCGTAGAAGCTATCGAAGGGGGGTAAACAATGAAGCTTGGAGCTATTGTCCGGGGAGATGTGGACGGACTTCACATCGAATGGGATCACCATTACGTCTTGTCCGCCGCTCGCGGGGAGACTACCCGTGTCGATCCCTAGATATTATGGATCCATAATCTCGGACGGTGCATCGCTTGCCGGAGGCCTGATGTACTGCGTATCTGGAGCGGCCAAGGTACTGACTACCAGCGATCCGAACTCACTGCTCCGAAGGCTACTCGCCAGATCGGGCATTACTGACCGGTTCCCAGTTCGTCTAGCTGAGCAAGCCCTAGGTGCGACAGAGCTGGCAGTGGGACTCGGACAGCTCTTTCAGAGCAGATCGAACGTTGTTAGAGGTGCTGCCATGATGGTTTCCACCAGTGCTCTGGCATCCGTGGAATACGGAGTTCGGCGAGAGCCTTCGGCGCATTGTGGATGTTTCGGTAACCTGAGCCAATCTATGGTTAAAGAGTCGCGGCTGCGTAGCAGTCTCATGGTGGCTATTGCCCTTGTAGCGCTTCGGGCAAAGTCATGCAGAGTCGGCGATAAGGTTCCGTGGAATTATGTGGTAGCTAAATATATAACGGCAGCGGTCCTAACTAAGACCCTGTGGATGGTATCGCCAGAGGCAAAGAATTTCAGGCGTGCTATTGATAGGCGAGTAATGAAAAGGCAGCTCTCGGGGAAGAATCCGGCCTCTAACATTCTCATGCGGAGTCACTCTTGGGACGCCTTGCAGCCTCATATTGACAGAACCATAGAACCCGATTATTGGATGGAAGGGGATCATGTCTTCTTCGCATTCCGTGCCAGCACCACGACACGACATCTCAGTGTTCTCTTCCAGGGTAAGCAGAATCTACAGGGTGTTCGATTTACGGGTGCACTCATTGACGACGACACCGGTTCAGTTTTGGTTGTTGCGAATGGATAGTGTAGTAAGGGAAATCTATCCGACCCGAGCTGCATCGAGTCTGCCAGGAACAACGCTTGGCAGACCAGGCGTGCGACCGGGGGTAGTCCGCTCAAGTGGGTATCGCCCAGTGCAATTTGCCCATAGACCGAAGGGTGGGAAATGATGAGAAACTGGGTAGTAGACTTAATATCTGGGCATGAGCCGAAGGTCAGAAAGGATCTTGAAGAGCGTTCGGGTATCAGCAGGCGCGAATTTCTGGTCGGCGCTCTAGCGGCTGGAGCTGGGACGGTGATCATCCCGAACATCCTGAATGCGCCGACAGCCTACGCGAGCTCCGTCAATTCAACCACATCTAGGTTGATGCCGGACTTCGCGACCGCAACAGCCTTCCAGGGAACGGTGGTGGGCGCCGCGTCGAATGCTCTTTCAATTGATCCCGGCTATGGACTTCCAGTTCAGAAGGTAACGCTGAACTCGAGTTCCGAAATCTGGCAGTACGGCACATTCGGTGGTGGTCTGCCTTGCATAGACGATGACATGGTCGTCCGTTCTATGACACCCGGAGTACTCCAGATGGGCTGGATAAATGAAGTTGCGTACGACTCGGTTGTTCTATCCCAAACCGACCGGTCCTTGACCGTAATTCCCCATGTGCCGGGGCACCCTTCGATGGGAGCGCTAGAAGTTTCTACTACCAACTCGACTCTCTGGCGTAATGCAATCCAGAACACGTTGGGCCGCCCGTCGGCGACAATAGTTGGCGCACGTATCGTTGGATACAGAACCGGAGGGACGGTCATCGCGACGGAAGTCAACTATGTCACCCAGACCGACGCGGAGATGGGCGCGGCAGTCGTCGGCGGGCAAGTCCAAAGCGGTATACTCACAGTCGCGTTAACCCCCGAGAATATTACGTGCTACAGGTACACGAACGGGAATGCCACATATTTCAATTGCGGCAACAACGGAGGCGCGTGCGGGCTCTGCAATACCTTAAACTCTTCGCAGGCTGCTTGGCCCTACATTTACAATGATCAGAACTGCGACAACGGTTGCACAAATCAGTGTCCACTTCAATGTGGAGATCTGTTCTACTTCTCTCTCTGTGGTAATCAGGCAATGATTCAGCTTGAGGTAGTTGACGTCGGTCCGTGTCAGCGCTCCGGGAGCGGTTGTTCCTGTCTCACCCAGGTTTGCGGTTACACATGCGGTGGCGACCCATGTGGGATCGGCTCTGCACCGCGCGTTACCGACCTAACCGCGCCGACTCGCGCGCGACTCATTGGTTCCTATGGTTGTGCGTATTGTTCGGTGGCCACGTTGTGCTCGTGTACTAGCTGTGGATGTGCATTGTGAGCAGCTATGGTTCACGACTCGCTGGGCGCGCTGAACTTCAGAAGTATCTACACTTGGTGCTGCTCGCGTCGACCCTGATGCTCGCCGCTTGTGGTCAGCCAGCGAACAAATCAGGAGCCGGGAGCCGGGGAACTACAACCACCAAGGCTGACGCTCCTGGCACCAAAC
>JAKBXD010000381.1 GCA_021840785.1 Pseudomonadota bacterium | reverse complement strand
GCCTCAACGATGCTTTCCAATGCCTTCCAATTACCCATAAGGTCGGGGATGAGGACCTCAACCCCGCACCCGGGCACTTGGCTGCGAATCTCTTCAATGCAACCGACGAAAATCTGGGCGCCCCCGTCGGGCAAGTCATCCCGGGTGACCGAGGTGATAACCACGTGCTTGAGCCCCATGTTTTTCGTGGTCCCGGCCACCCGTTTGGGCTCAAGGAGATCCAGCCCCGTCGGACGCCCAGTGGTAATCGCGCAGAACCCACAATTTCTGGTGCAGACATCCCCGAGAATCAAGAAGGTGGCGGTGCGCGCCTCCCAACATTCGTAAATATTGGGGCAGAGCGCTTCCTCGCAGACCGTATGCAACGTTTCCTTGCGCATCATGTCTTTGATTTCCAGGTAGTTCTTTCCTTGAGTGAGCCGCACTTTCAGCCACGGTGGTGGCTTAGGTCCGGGCATAGTCCGTGACTTGTGAACGACCGGCAATGGCTCCATGGCGTACTCCTTTCTCTGAGCAGCGATCCGGGGAGCGACACCGCCCCCGATCCCCTAATAGATTGACGTATTGGGCCCAACGGACTCCAAATGCTTTTTGATCACCTGCAGGAACTTGCCTGCCTCGGCTCCGTCAACCACTCGATGGTCAAATGATAGACAGACGTTGACCATCGACCGAATGGCAATCATATCGCCAATGACGACAGGCCGCTTGACAATCGACTCCATGGTGACGATACCCACTTCCGGCGCGTTGATAATCGGGTAAGTGAGCACGGTGCCCACAGCCCCGGTGTTATCCACCGTAAAAGTTCCCCCGGAAAGATCCTCCATGGTAAGCCGACCGGCACGGGACCGCTTGACCAAATCCTGCGTGGCTTTTGCCAGACCCACAATGTTCTTTTGATCGGCGTCCTTAACCACCGGCACAATCAAACCGCGATCGGTGGCCGCCGCCATGCCGATATTAATCCGCTGCTTCCTTACAACCGAATCGCCGTTCCATTGCGAATTCATCTCTGGAACCGCTCTGAGGGCCTCCACCACAGCCCGGAGCATGAAGGGCAGATACGTGAGGGAGACTCCCTCACGGTCCTTAAATTCATCCTTTAAGCGGGCTCGGAGTTCTGTAAGACCGGTGACGTCCACTTCCACCATAAGCCAGGCGTGGGGCACTGTCTGTTTTGAGCGCACCATGCGCTCGGCAATCACCTTTCGAACCGGCGTCAGCGGCTCTACCGTATCTCCCTCGTCAATGACGGCCGGCTGAGAATCCACGTGAACTGCCGTCGGGGAAGCCTCGGCGCGAGCCGGCGCAGCCTGTGTCTCAGTCCGGGTGGAGGTCTCCCGAGCCGGGGCGTGACTTTGTTGTTCCGCGGCCTTTAAGATATCGTTTCGGGTCACCCGTCCACCAGCGCCTGTTCCGGTCACCTCGTTCGGGTTAATGCCCTGCTCTTGGGCCAAGCGCCGCACGGCAGGAGAGTATCGCCCCCGACCTTCCCCGTTGGTAGCTTGGGCGGACGAAGGAGCACTCACCGAGGCCTCGGGAGCGGAGGAGGCCTCCGACTGCTGAGCTGGCGCTTCCGCGGCTTCTCCTGACGCCGCTCCTTCCACTTCGATTTCACAAATCGGCGTTCCAATGGGGACTGTCGTACCCGGGTCAACGAGGATCTTGGATACCTTTCCCGTAACTAGTGACGGAACCTCCGCGTTGACCTTGTCGGTCATGACTTCTAACAGCGACTCATATTTTTCCACATCGTCTCCGATGTTCTTCAGCCACTGGCCAATGGTCCCTTCCGTGACCGATTCACCCAGTTGCGGCATTGTGACAACTTCGGTAGCCATGTACTCTCCTCCTCGTCTTAGAACTTGGCCAGCTCTCGCGCCCGGTCGCGTATCTTCTCCGGCGTCACCATAAAGGCATGTTCCAACGGGGCCGCATAAGGCATCGCCGGCACATCCGGACCCGCTAAGCGCATAATCGGTGCATCGAGATAGAAGAGAGCGTGCTCCGAAATCAAGGCGCTCACTTCGCCGCCAATTCCACCGGTGAGGTTATCCTCGTGGACGATTAGGACTTTGCCGGTCTTTTTGGCGGTCTCAAGAATTCGCTCGACGTCTAGCGGGCGAACAGACCGAAGGTCCAGCACGTCCACCGATATGCCTTCTTTTTCAAGTTCTTCAGCGGCTTTCAAGGCATAACTCACCATCAACCCGTAAGTAATGATGGAGAGATGCTGGCCTTCGCGTTTCAGGTCAGCTTGCCCAATGGGAATTAAATACCGCTCATCAGGCACCTCTCCCTTGAGAGAGCGATAGGCAGCCTTGTGCTCAAAATACAGTACCGGGTCTTCGTCCTGGATCGCCGAAGCTAAGAGACCCTTGGCATCATAGGGAGTGCCCGGCACCACGACTTTCAATCCCGGCACGTGGGCAAAAAAGGCCTCAACACTTTGCGAGTGGTAGAGCGCTCCATGCACGCCCCCACCAAAGGGCGCCCGAATCACCATGGGCACATGGAACGTCCCGTTGGAGCGGTACCGAATACGCGCCGCCTCTTGGACAATCTGGTTAATGGCCGGGAAAATGAAATCCG
>JAKBXD010000380.1 GCA_021840785.1 Pseudomonadota bacterium | reverse complement strand
ACCCAACTCTCTGACCGCCCGAGATAGGATAGCGCCGGAAGTATCCTATCCAGCACTCGAAGCTGTTCGGAGCTTGGCTCGACATCGTACCACCGTATAACGAGATTAGCATCGCGTTCGATTACTAAGAAACTATCCAGTACCTCGTAGGACGCACCGGGATGATAATGCCGCGTGTGTGACAGCGTCGACGGAGGCAAAGCATACACCGGCGGACTCGCAGCCAACTGCTCAATTAGCCCCCGAACAACGCCGAGGTCCGAAGCATCCGGACCCAATGCCTTGAAAGAGGCGCTAATAAGAGCGCGCGCCAGACGCCAAGGAGAAGGCGGCCACTCAACCTGTCCCTCATTGGGATGATGGCCCCACGGGGTGGCGTGGTACGCTCCCCGCAGAAACCGTACGTTAATTGTTAGCATTACTTTTTCTCTTTCAGGGGCTTCCGATAAACCAACCGTGTCACCGAAGGATTAGCAAAGCTTCCTTCATTACTCGCCCGCTGAATGAGATCTACCAGCGTCTCCTCAAGGCTGGCTAAAGACGGCAGCTCAAATTCTTCCGGCTGGGTGACTCGAGTTTCCACCACCCGAAAGTCACAGGCGGTGCGAAAGCGCATGCCATTCTGAAGGAGAGCCTGGATTTTGTAGAGGCCCAAGCCCACGGCGAGGTCGTTCAAAGTGGGTGACAAGCCCAACCCCGCAAGTTCGGCCAAGTCGAGATTAAAATAGGCCGTGATCTTTTCCGCAGAGAACTCTTGGCGCGAGAATGGGACGTGACCACGGCCACTTTTGCTATCCCCACTGGGATCGACATGATCAAGCTTGACGCCGCCGCTCATGGCTACCGAAACGCCCCGGGCTTCAACGAAAGCCGACAACATCCGCGAAAGCCGTAGCCGCCCACCGAACAAATCAGGACGCGCGAAAAAGATGCCGTGCAAGAGGGTATTCACGTCGTGACGAATCAACACGGAAGCCAACTGACTTCCGCTCGGGAGACCAACCGCCTCCACGTCGAACTCTCGCTTCAACACATCCAGAAAGGTCGCGCCGTTCTCCGTCTCCGCATCCATGACATACGGCGAGTTCAAGCGATGAGCCTCCGTGATCGATGACGTAAGGTATTGCCCTTGCCCATCGAACACCTTCACGTAGGGTAACCCTCTAAGAGCGGGAACCAAGTCCTTCGCGTTGTCATCCCACACCGTCTTTTCCAGCCGGTTCGCCATGCTCTGCACCGACTCAACGAGAACCATGTCGGTGCCCTCTGGGCCACGATAGGTAGCGGCCCCGAGATCGGGAAACCCGGTCGGTTGAAAGCGGCTTCCTTGCACCGGAACCAACTCCGCCTCAATCAAAAGGCGGTGCGAACGAATATCATCATATAACATCCATACCAACTCCTTTATTGTCGGGAGCGACCCCAAGAATTCGAAGCAATTCCAGAACACCAGAACCTCTAACCGGAATGATGAGACTCGCGGCGAGCCGTTCCGGGTCAAGCCCAGCAGACAATAACCCATGGAAAGGCACTGGTATGCCTGAATGACTCAGGCGCTCCACCCCCATTTTCACGGCCTCGCCAACCCTTTTAGCTCCAAGCAATGCCAACACGGCGGGAACGGGCGGCAGTTGAAATTCGGGAATCCCCAAAACATCTCGCAAGGCGGTGTTCCCAACGAAGAGAAGCTTCAAGGCGGCAAATCCACCCGGAACGTAAGACCCTCTTTGAGCCGACGGCGTTGGGACTTTGAAATGGCCACGGAAGTTAACGAGGGCCAACCCCCGGATCAGACCGTCGATTTCATCGTCGTGCGTGCGGTCCTGCCAAAAGCGGGCTACATCGTCGAGGGTCACCGGATAGGAGCCGGCGAACATTCGGTCTCGCAACATGTCGTCCTCGGAAGCTAGTGAAGACCAGAGGCGCCGTTTTAAGAGCGCCGTCAGCCTAGCCGGAAGCGTCGAACCGAGCCAAACCACATCGGGCCCCGGTTCATTGGCCCACAGCCATCGCTGGCCGTTCGACCTCATGACCGGGGAGATATTTTTTCGCACCCCCTCCGGGTGCAAGGTTGCGATCGACAATGCAATTCGAAACGCCCAGCTCATCTCCGCCTTTTCGACCCAACGGTCCGACAAATGAACAGGCGGCAACTTGCCTCGGGCCGACTTGCTCACACTATCCGTCTGTTCAATCGCTCCCAACCTGCCCAAGAGCTGATTGACACTCTCGGCGCGGTCACTCTGAGACAAGTCGAAAGCCGCGTCTTCAAAGTCGCGAAGAGCCCGATTAAACTGCGCCGACGACTCCTTTCCGGCAGCGAATCGCCGCGCCCACCGAATCCAGTCGCGGACGTCCCCCAGAAGGTTGACGTGGCTCCGATGTTCGACCCTCACCTGGCCGATGGGAACGGCAAAATAGCTTTTGCCGGCACGATTCAGGAAAGCATAGCGATGAAACTCGGAAATGCCGCGGTCAACCCCGAAAGAAGCGCAGGCGGCCGCAAAGTCGAGGGCATCCTCGGCGCGTCGCCGAAAGGCCTCCGCTCGCCCCTCCTCAAAAACCCGGCGAATTTCAGCAAAGGTGGCCGGTGCCTG
>JAKBXD010000379.1 GCA_021840785.1 Pseudomonadota bacterium | reverse complement strand
CATGGCTCGACTGCAAACAATCACCCGGTCACACCCCTCGGTCAGGCGCCGCTCTTGCTCGTCGATTTGTTCCTGAAGGCGCGTGTAAATCCCTCCCTGACGGCCACGCTCGGTCGCATGGATGGTAACCACGAGGGGCCGATACGATTGGGCTTGCTTTAAGGCGATGGCCGCATCGGCGACTAACCAATCGTGCGCATGAATTACCGCGGGTCGGGGAAGCCCGAGCGCCGCCTGATATAGGGCAAGATTCATGGCCAAGACCCAGTCCCAAAAATTTTCTCCCGAGGGTTCGGCCACGGGCACGCGAACCACCTCGACCCCCGACATGCGCTCCCACAGGGGGGCCTTGGACCCCTGAGGGGAGACCGTCAGCACGGTCACAGCCCGGCCGCGCAACACCAGATAGCGGCTTAAGTCGTAGACGTGCTGGCCTAACCCGCCGACCACGTGTGGTGGATATTCCCAACTTAAAAGAAGCACGGAATCGGGTGGCTTTACGGGCCTTCTTGTCAGGGGAGAAGTGTCTCGCCCCAAGGGAAGAGCGTCTTCCGCTTCCATGGCCCTTACCTGCTCGGCTAGCGCCGGCGTGTCGGCTTGATCGCGCCAACCGAGCAACTGCCAAAACCGCTCAAAATGTGTCTCAAGTCGCATGCGCGCGTAGTCCACCGTGCTCCCCTGGTCCAACATAAAGGCCCAGTCGCTGCTTTCAGCCAGGACCAACTCCCGGGCGGCTTGGGTCATGAGGCGTGCGTTCCAGGCCGGCGAAGGGAGCTTGGTATCCGCACGGGCCAGCGCCTGGTCTGCCCGCATGAGCTCCGGATAGACAAAGTCATTTTTGGGGTTGCACCACACCTCACCAAAACCGCCCCGGCCCCAAGAGGATAAGGCGAGGGGTCCTGGCGCATCGTCCATGGCCGCCTGGTCCATCTCTTTAGCGTAGCCCAAGGGAAGTTTAGGGAGAACCTGACCGAGCCAATCTACCCCCTCGGCCCACCAATGTCCAAAAAGTTCGGCATCAAACGGTAGCGTCACCACTGGATCTTTTATTCCTTGGGCCTCGGCGCCGGCCAGCGCCTCGCGGATGCGTTCGGCAAAATCTATGGCGTGCCGGGAGACCTCGGCCGCCGCTGCCTGGGGCTGATACAGCGCCTTTTCGCCTTCCTTGCCAGTCACCCGCCAATATTTGAAGCCCGTGGCCCGGCGAATCCCGGACGGATAGAGATAGGGGGCCACCTGGCCCTCGTCGAGTTCAAAGCCAATATCACGGTAAAAGTCGCGATACCAGGGCGATCCCGGATATCCCCCATGCGCATCCCACACGCGCATGGACAGATCCGTCGCCCTGGGCAAGGCATGGACCCCGGCACCTAGGCGAAAGGGACGAAAGATTCCACTGGCGGGCAACTCCTGGCGAGGAGGATTGATGACCGTGAACCGCATCCCCTGGCGACCCAACCATCGTTCTACACCGGGCCGGTAGCCGCATTCGGGAAGCCAAAAGCCCTCGGGCTTCTGGCCGAAGATCTGGACAAAACTTTGGATGCCGCCATCGATTTGACGTTCTAAGGCTCTATCGCTGGGCAGAAAGGGCAAGAAGGCGTGACTTGCGGCGGACGTCCATAGCTGGATTCGGCCGCGTAGAGCCCATTTGCTAAATGCTCCGACGACGTCGCCCTGATGTTCCTCGTACCATTGGAAAAGGCCGCGATATCGCTCCGCGTAATCCTGACTCAAGGAAAGGAGCTCGGCATGGGTCCTGGTTCGTAGCAGCTCTCGCTCCGAAGACTGGATCATGCGACGCAAATGCTGGCGATATCGCTCCTGGAGCAAGGGATTCGTCAACATGGCCAGCAAGGGAGGACTAAGCGAAAGGGTCAGTTTTATTTCTTCTGACTGCGCTTCCCAGCGCTCCAGCTGGCGCAACAAGGGAATGTAACTTTCGCTCAGCGCTTCGAACAGCCATAAATCTTCCAAACGGTCTTCCCGGTCAAGATGATGGACGTAGGGCAAATGCGCATGGAGGACAAAGATCACCCCGGATCCCGCCATTACTTCTTCCCCCCATCCCGGCCGACCAGGCTTGAGGCAAAGGGCCGCGCCTCTCCGTAACCGTCAAACCTCGTCCATCGCCGATCCGGCCCAGCCTGATGGCCTGGGGCCTTGGTGCGCAGGATGACTAAATGGGGTCGGTCGTTGGCCCAAATTCCCCACTCCACCCATCCTTGGCCAAGGGGCCGGTCAAGATCCACATAGGCCTTTCGGTCCTCTGCGCCTAGGCTGAGCGCACGCATCGAGTGAGCCGCATCGGCCACCAACAGGTAGTAGCCAAGTTCCTGCCAGGGAGTCGCATAGTGGCGGGAAATCTGCTCTAGCCAAATGGGCTCCAGGTCCCAGAAGACAAAAATACGCCTCGGTGTCGGCTCTAGGACCCAAATCCCTGAGCATGAACCGAGACGTTCGGCTTCCCTCAGTTCCCCCATACACTAACCTCCTACGACCACGTTCGACCATTTTCTCCATCTTACCACCACAATGGTCGATCGGGACGGATGGGCCACGGATGTCTGCCTAGGAGTATTTGGTCAAGGCGGAGCG
>JAKBXD010000378.1 GCA_021840785.1 Pseudomonadota bacterium | reverse complement strand
AGGCATCGGCATCGCCCTGGTGGAAAAAGTCGCTTCACGGGCGGACGAAGGAACACGAGCCTCCCTTGAAATCCCCATCCGGGATGAAAAAAGGCAGACGTCTTTCGGTCTGGAAGAGCTGCGGCGCATCCTCGACGAAGCTTCTCCCGAAGAACGGGAACGTCTTGCGGAACGTCTTTTAGGCAATCTGAACGATCTCTACGCCATGGCGGAAGAGTCTCTGCCCGTGGACTTCGAAGAGCACTGGAGCCGCCTCGGACTCACCCGGGAGGAGATGTGGGAAACCGTTCATCAAAAAACGATCGAAATGTTCCGGAAACTGGGACTTTCACCGGTTCTGCCGGAAGCCTTCTCCTGCGCCTGAAGGCGTTTTCCCTGATTATCGGCGGGATTGTGGTATGATTGAGGGCAGTTCGATCAACATCGTCATCATGAAGATCTGAAAGCGGCAGGAGGTTCCCGTCCGGTCCCGAACCGGGCGGGAACGCATATCTCCACCATCTTGAAGGAGGATCGTATGGCATCTGGTGTAGGCAAATGGCTGTTCATTCTGTCTATCGTTCTTCTGGGCTCCGCTGGACAGGAAAACCTGTTCGCGAATACTCCGAACATCCTTTTTCCGGAGAGCGCCTTCGCGGCCGGGGACCCCTCGGAAAAACTGATTCAGACATCCAACCGGTACGACACGGTGGTAAGCCAGGCTTTGGCAAAATACCATCGGGAATCGCAGAAAGCCAGGAAGGTTTACCTTGAGTCGAAACGGAAAGCGGAAAATCTCTATGTGAAGGAAGCGACGAGCGCCAGCACCATGGTCACCACCAAGGTCAACCAGATCCGGGACAGCCTCACCGCCGGAACCATGAAAGAATCGGCCACCCGTCAGATCAAGGTTGCCGTCTCGACATACGCCAAGAAAATCTCACAGGCTTATGCGAAGCGGGAGAACGCATTGCGCCAGGCCGTGCGAGTCTATGCCAAGTCCCTCTCCTCGGCGGCTGGTCAATTCCAGCACGATCTCGAAAAAGCCGAAAAATCCCTCAGCGGCACCCACCACCAGGGATAGCCCGAACGGGGGGACGACCGGACCGCAGGGAAACGACAAAAAATTCGACTTTCCTGCGGTCCGGCACTCCTGCCGGATCCCTTCCGCCTGATCTTCATACCTGATTTGTTCCCGACCGGCTTTCCGGTGCCCATCAATCGTTCGCGCCGTTCCCGCTGGCAGGATCCCGAAACCCGTGTCCAAAATCCGCCGCGTAGAGTCGGCTTCGGGCTGTTTCGCGCAGGCGGGCGTCGAGCGCTCTTCCCACGATCATGAGGGCCTGCCGGTAGATCTTCGCCGCCCGGACCATGACAGCGATCGTGGACAAGTCTCCCTGGACCAGAATCTCGTCCGGCCAGGAAGCCCGGGCGACGACTGCCGCCGGTGTGTTTTCCGGAAGGACCGTCGTGAGTCTGTCGACAAGTTCCTCGATTCGGTCGATCGACAGAAAGATGACCAGAGTCGCGCCATGACGGGCGAGAGATTCGATCTCCTCCCCTTCCGGCATGGGTGTTCGGCCGGCCGTCCGGGTCAGGATCACCGTCTGACTCACTTCGGGGAGGGTCAGATCACGACCAAGTGCGGCCGCCGCGGCGAACACCGAACTCACTCCCGGAACAACCTCCCAGGCGATCCCGCGTTTATCCAGTTCCGTCGTCATCTCCGCCATCGCACCATAGATGGCGGGGTCCCCGGAGGCGAGACGGACGACCACTTCCCCGCGGTTGGCGCCTTCGACCAGGGAGTCGACAATCTCCTCCCGGGTCAGTCCGGCCGAATCCACCCATCGGGCTTCCGGTGCAAGCGACCGCATGAACTCTTCCGGAACGAGAGAGCCCGCATACACGACACGCCCGGCCCGTCCAAGAACCCGGGCGGCCCGGACCGTCAGGAGATCCGGGGACCCGGGTCCCGCACCCACAAAATAGACGGCGCCGGATCGGATGGGATGCGCCGGAATGTTATTCGGAATAGTCATAGATGCCTTCCGCCTTCCACTGTTCAAAAGCCCGTTTCCAGAAAAGAACGCGAGCGAAGAAAAATCCGCCTTCGGCGAAGAAGATCCCTCCCATAAGGGGAAGACCCTGACGCAGAAGGACAACCAGCACAAAAAACAGGAGAATGCCTCCTGCATAAGCCAAAAGCACTTTTGCCCGGCCCGGATGGGCGACAGCAAGGCCGTTCTGGACCGACCAGGGCATCCGTCGACCCAGCGCCGCCTTTCGCAAGGCGGCATAGCGGCCAGGCCAGTTCTCGAGAAGAAAATATTGATAGCGGGAGTGCCCCAGTCCCAGAAGAGCTGCGGCGAGACCGACCGTCACTTCCCGAAAAAGGGGAGACATGTCCAGATTCCCTTTGGAAAAGGAAAGAAAAACCGTCAGGAAGGCTCCTCCGAACCCCGCCAGGGCCCACATGGCCGAAAAGCGCAGGAAGCTCCCGTAAGCGTATTCGAGCGCCTGACGGATGTCTTCCCGTCCGGCTTGCCGGGAAAACGGGCTCACGTTCCTCCTCGCCCGTTTTTCCGGACGAGCAGAAGCGACATATAAGGAAGCGCACGCAGA
>JAKBXD010000377.1 GCA_021840785.1 Pseudomonadota bacterium | reverse complement strand
ACCCAGTTTTGGCCGTAATTCGCGGTATCGGTTCGTCTTCCGATGGTGGAGGTACCGCCATTTACGCTCCTAAAATCGAAGGGCAGCAAAAAGCGTTAAAACGTGCCTATCAGGATGCGGGTATCGACCCAAGCACCGTGGAATTGATCGAGGCCCATGGTACCGGCACCGTGGCTGGCGATGCCGTGGAATATGCCGCGTTGGCATCGACGTTTGCCGCAGGGCCATCGAAGATGGACCGACGCTGGTGTGCCCTAGGCTCCATTAAGTCCCAAATCGGTCACACGAAAGCGGCGGCCGGAGCGGCCGGCCTGTTTAAAGCGGTCATGGCGTTGCATCATCATGTATTGCCGCCCACGATTAAGATTTCCGCGCCTAATCCGCGCTTGCGCGAGGCTTTGAGTCCGTTTTACCTCAATACCGAGATGCGTCCTTGGCTGAAGTCTGCGGACCATCCGCGGCGCGCCGGGGTTAGTGCGTTTGGGTTTGGGGGAACCAACTTTCATGTCGTGCTTGAGGAATATAGGGGCAATCAACCCAGACCTCCTAAAATCCGATCCATGGAAAGCGAATGGCTGGCGTTTTCTGCTGATGACCAGGGTGAGCTGACTTTAGCCCTACGCCAAGCGCTTGACCAGTCCTCCGAGATATCCTTGGATCAGTTGGCGTACACGTGGCAGCGCCGATTTCGTGCCCAACATCGATTGCGCTTGACCGTGGTAAGCGCATCGCCGGAGGCATTTGCTAAGACCGCGGAACATCTCCTCGACCTTTTGGATTCCAGTCGCGCTTTAGACGATATTGGGTGGCCGAAGGGGGTGTATTTTGGGCAAGGAGCCCCTTCCGGCAAGATGGCGCTGCTATTTCCGGGCCAGGGTAGCCAATATCTCAATATGGGGCGCCAAGTAAGCTCCGCATTCGATGAAATGCAGGATGTCTTAGGGCGAATGAACGCCTCCGTGAAGTCCGATATTCCTCTAATTGACGTCTTGTATCCGCATTCCTTATGGACTACTGCAGATAGGCAGGCGGCAACCGAGAGGCTGGCGGATACGCGTTGGTCACAACGAAGTATCGGGGCGTTGTCGGCGGGCTATGTCGCCTTGTTGCGAAAAATTGGCATTCAGCCTGATGCCGTCGCCGGACACAGCTTCGGCGAACTAAGCGCACTATACGCGGCCAACGCTCTAGACGAAACGACCTACTCGGCGTTAGCCGATGTGCGTGGACGGCTCATGGCTGAGGCGGCAGGAACGGCGAAGGGCGGCATGACCGCCGTCTTTGCTTCGGCTGAAACCGTGCAGACGGTGATAAACGAGCATCAGCTTCAGGTGACCTTGTCCGCTGATAACGCGCCTCAACAAGTCGTGGTGGCCGGACCAATTCCTGACCTAGGGCAGGCGGAAGTGATTTTTAAGCAAAAAGGTCTTCGGTTTCACCGCTTACCCGTAGGAACGGCGTTTCACACCTCCCAGGTGGAACCGGCTGTCAAACCGTTTCGCGAGGCGCTAGCTACCACGCCGATCGAGGTGCCGCACTGTCCAGTCTATAGTTGTGTGAGCGGGTTGAGCCACCGTGCAGAGCCGGAGTCGATTAAGGATTTGCTGGCTCAACAAATGGTCAGTCCGGTTCAGTTTAGGCAAATCGTTCAAGCCATGTATGCCGATGGCGTACGGATATTTCTAGAGGTTGGCCCGCGCAACACCTTGACCAAGCTGGTCGAGGGAATTCTCCCCGATCCTGCGGTACGGGCGGTCGCCGTCGATCAATTCGACATGAACGGCATTACCGCGTTATGGCACGCGTTAGCGCAGTTGTCGGCTGCAGGCATCCCCATCGATGTCGAGCGACTGTGGGAAAGCCATCCACCGAAGGCGGTCGTGTCCTCCAGAAACTCATCACCGGCTACGGTTTGGATTAATGGCAGCAACCATGGCAAACCGTATCCCCAAGCGCTAACCAAGCTCGCGCCACTGAACTTGGCCATTCCCGCAGCAGTGCCCGAAGGCGAGAAGGCTCAGTTAGGCGATTGGCCAGTGCCCAATCCCCGGGGGAAAGCTGAGGTCACCCAAGTGGTCGACCAGTTTACGCAAGCGCTGGCAGCATATCAAACGTTACTCCACGACAGTCATGCAGCGTTCCTGGACTTGGCCGAAGCGACCACCCAAGCTCTGGCAGGCGGGGGCGTTCCCCTGTCCTCGGGTCCGAAGAGCGAACCGTCCAAGACGGCAGCTAAACCCCAAGAACCGATGATTATGCTTCCGCCAACCAAGGGTCCCCGTCTGAGACCGGGGATTGCCGTGGCCCAAGCTCAGACCATCTTAACGGGGATGGGGAGAGCCCCGGTGGTAGCAGAAGCCGATGCCGCGCTGCATCGCCAAGCGCCGATGCCATCAGAGACTGAGGTAAGTGCCTGGGCCCAGGTGGCGGCGGTAGTGGCGGAGAAGACGGGGTATCCGGCCGAACTGCTGGAGCCAAGCCAGGCGTTGGAAGAAGACCTAGGCATCGATTCGTTGAAACGGGTGGAGATTTTGAGTGCGCTCGAGAGTCGGCTGCCGGGGCTTAGTCGTCAGATATCCACGGCGCGGACGCTCGGGGACTTAG
>JAKBXD010000376.1 GCA_021840785.1 Pseudomonadota bacterium | reverse complement strand
GAGAAGGTGGCCCGGGCATCCTTCTCCGGCCTGGCAGCAGCATACACGTGCCTCGAGAGTCCAAGACCCTGGTCGTGGATATGAGGTAGCTTGATCCGCTTCACTTTCGGGTCAACCGAATCGGAAATTTTGCGGGCGAAGAAGTCCAAGAGTTGTTGACTGCGGTAAGTCTTGCCGCTTGACGGATAGCCTGAGATTAAGATGAGCTATGTAACGTCATGTCAGTCAGATCTAATGCCTTGCGATGCGACTAAAAGTCTTCTGTGACGTACAGGCATATCGTCAAGATTGTGTGCGTGAGCGAGAGTAGTAAGTGGACGGCCGTCGTGCTTTCCCGACTGGGACTGCCGACGGCGGTATTCAGGCTTGGCCAACGGCGGAATTCAGGCTTGGCCGCCGCGGCAGAAGCGCGGGAGAAGGTCCGCAGAAAATCGTCATTCCCGTCTGCTCTCCACTGCTACCCCACGCTCCACTGCGCTGCCAGTCCTTCTTCGTGGGTCCTCGTTGCAACCGCGCATCAGCCGGATGATCGTCCGGCTTAGATTTCTTTCACGTCAGCGTCTTGACTTGCTCAAGCCAGACGAAGCGCAAGTGTCACCACAGCTCCGCGGCACGGAACTTCCTGCACTCCAGAACCTTGTTTCACACACACTTTTCCCGGGGCTGCGGAGAATCTTAACCCGACTCCATCCGTTACACCGAAGGTGGAGGAGGCGAGCATCTTGTGCCTGAGATTACGGTACCTATCTCGCTCGGACACATCCCACAAGATCGGAGTGACGGCGCTACAGTCACCACGGTACAACTTACTCAGCCTGCAAGCCCAGCTCCATGCGAGGCCTGAAATCAGCACCTTATTCATCCGCCGCCTGCCCTATCGGCTATATCGAACAAAAGCATCACTCACATCTGCCGACCCGCGCCTGTGTGGAGGAGAGACAATCGCTGTTCGGGACGAATCCCTCCGCACTATCATCAGCTCCCACGCATTGGTGCAAGGCGCAAGATTGGACGTAAGAATCGAGCGATTGAGGAGATCGACTCTCTTGTCCTCTCGACTGGGCGCTACCTCCTCCCTGCCGAGGCTGCTATTTGCACTGGATTACTCGCCACTCTGCCGGCGCACGAAGTACTTCTGTACTTTGCTATCGTTGCCCTGCCTTGCCTTACAGTGCTACGTGTCATACAGGAGAAGATCTTTTGCAAATCTTTAACAATCTAAAGGACGTCGAAATCTTGATCGAGAAGGATTGCAGCTATCCTTTCGCGACACTTCCGTCTTCGCTTATAACGTCACACGCAGACGAGACGAGATCCACCGAGAAGACTCCGACTCTCACGAGACTCGTCGGCCAAATACCTCGGTACATCACGAACCTTACCGTCGCCTGGCGTCCAGCCTGACGACCGAGCTATCACCCTTGTTACCCTTGGACAACACAAGAGATCAATAAAGCGATAGACATGGTAGAGACACGGTCCCAACGACAAGCCTACCTGCAACGCCCGCCTTATCCATCGGTCACCACCGCCCCGAACAACCCACCCTCAGCCTCATCATCCGTCTTCCAAAGCAGTAGCAGCTTGTCGTCCCTGTCATCGGTATCCAGTCCAACAGTCCAACAAGCACCACCATACGCCTCCTCGCCTTCCATGATGCAAACATCGTTCAGCGCACCTTTACCCTCGCCATCAACACAACACCAGCCGACGATGAACTACTTCAGCTCAATATCACAAGGAGCGCCGACTTCACACCCAGCGGCTCAGCAGCGGATACCGCAGCAGTACCAGCAACAACAATCCGGGTTGCAAGCGGGCTACATGGGTCAAAGAGGGAATGGGGGAGGTGTGCCGGAGACGCAGCCGTTCTTGCAGGACTTCAACCTGGTGGCGGAGGCGGCGAAACGGGCGCAGGTGGCGTGTTTGGCAAGGGATTTGGGCGATTGTGGGTTGTAGGATGGGAGTCGCCGGTGCGAGGATTGGAGCCTGTTATGATCTCACGGATTTTGCATTCTGAGCGAATTTTTGGTGTGAGAAGGAATTGGCACACTGACGGCGCATGATTGTATGGATGGGAGGATATGAACATGACATCGCATACGAAGATGCATGTATTGGCATATAACAGTGATATGCGTGTGGATATTGTCATCAAATGTCTCGATGCCTCGCCACCTCGCGGCACTCTCGTGCCAATGTCAATCCGCACAATTGACTCGTTCGAGCGCTGTCGTATATATGTCCCCTGCCTACATCACCGTCCTCTTAACTCGGAGTGAAAGCGGCTACACCATAAGAGTCTCGATTGCGACAGTGGCGTCGGCCCGAGGCCGGACTACAGGCCGGAGCCATCCGTATGACGGATGTGTCAGCTTCTGCGTGATGAGAGAGCTTCGTTCAGCCAAGCTTCTTGCACAGCTGAGGCCCTTCTCTTACACCGTACCACGACCACCCCGACCACCACCTACCCGCGCATCGCATACCTTCCTTTCATTGCTAGATCACAGCATCACTAGCGAGTGCGCGTGTGCTTGCCTGCGACGAAGCGAACGACGCCGGGCGCAAGAGCTACCGAGACGGAGCGCGCTGCTTGCCGCCAGCCAAC
>JAKBXD010000375.1 GCA_021840785.1 Pseudomonadota bacterium | reverse complement strand
TGTAAGGTGGTCAATAACGATAAGCGGCGCCCAGAAGGCGATGACGAGTACAAGGAGGCCGAGCCAAATGACGATGACCAGTATCTCTAGGAGTGATTGGAAGGCGGCGCTAAGGGCTTCAGTGGGGGTCATTTGGCGGTCTCCACGAGTTCCGTTTCGATCTTATCCTGGAAGTACACCTCCCCCAGTGCTCGCGGCTCCATTTGCCAGAAACTATTACGACAGTCAAAGGCGCGGCAGATCGACGGGCGGTTGTCCCGGATGGAGCATTTGCCGTCGACATAATAAATACATGAGCCATCCTCGGTACTAGATAGGATGATAGGTCCGTTATCCGAATACGGCTTCGGCCCCTCCTCCATGCGATAGGGGAACCCGGATAGCAGGTCCGCTTCGATGAGATATACTCGTACATTCATGCAACAATGCGAACATTCACCGCACGGGACGGAGACCTCCTTGAACCGGCGCACTACGTCCGGGCCGCGCCATGCGCGGAATATCTCAAGAGCCTTTTCGGGGGTGAGAACGGGGGGCTTCTTCACTTCACTTCCTCCCATCCATTCTCATGCGCGAAGAGGCAGCGCATAGATGCTTCGATCTTCTCCCGGCCCCCGCGCAGGGTAATGGTATCATCAAAGGCGGGGGCCCCACATGGCGTGCATAGCATAAGCGTATAGGAGATAATGGCGGCTCCGTATGGAGGGGGAGCGTCAATCTGCCACTCAGAACAGACTACGCAGAACCCCTCCGGCCACTCCCGATGCCGGTACGCCTTTCCTGCGGCGAAGCCGTCGAGGACGTCGGTGAGGGTAAGACCCTCCTGAGCGATCAGTTTGTCGAGCGCCGCTTGAGCGGCCTGTCCGGCGTCTATTGTCTTCTGTAGTTCGTCTCTTGTGGACATCTTCTTTTCATCGGTGGCGGCCTTTATCTCTTCCAGCAGCTTGGCGCGCCGGGCCATAAAATCCGTGGATTCGTAGCCAAGAATATATTCTCTGCACTGCTCCATGCGTGCATCCATGGCTGTCAACTCCTTTTCTAATTCTTCTAGGGCGCTCATGGCATAAACTCCGGTAGTCCTTCCAACCAGGCGACCACTTTGCCCCCCGGGTCTGACGAGAAACCTCGCATACCCGACTCATGACGATCTCCGTAGAAGAAAGCTATCGCCGTTGTGTACTCTTCTGTAGTAAACAACCAGTGCATTTTCGTAATGTAGGAGCCGGGCTTCTCCGGTAGCCTCTCGCTGCATTTCACCCATTGAGTCTGCGCCACCTCAAGCTCTGCCACTCGATGAAACGCTTTAATCACCATGCCGCCAAGGTTGATTTTTTCTATCTCTGGCATAGTCCTCTTACCTCTCTCTAAAGGCGTCCAAAATGTAGTAACGCCATCAATCATTATCGCGGCAACTGTTTCATCACCGGAGCCGTAGTCGATTCCTATGGTGTCGGGGGTCATCCCTTCTTCTCCTTTGGCTTCTCGGCCAGTATCTCTTTGAGTTCGCTATTCATCACGATGCTCCCATGATCCTCAAGAACTTCTGCTCGGCCTTATTCGCCGCCTCTTGTATATCATTCAACTCTTCGTCGGTGGTCATACCATATCCTCCGTCTCACTCATAGACAGCCCATCCCGAATGATCGACCATGAGTTTGGATACAGGTCTACGAGGATGCTGTTCAGTCCCTTGGCGTACTGTTGAATTTCCCACTGTGCATCGGGGTGGTTCCGTAAAGCGTGAAATCGCGCCCAATTCAGGAGGCTCGCCGTAGCGTAAAACTGCGTGTACTGACCAACTGGCATCACTAACCGCGCAAGTTCCCTGGCTACTCCCATGCGTATTAGCTCTTGATAGTCCGCTGTAGCTCCCTCATAGAACCCTTCCATTTCCATATGGATGTGTGAGTTCGCCTCATCCGAGAAGCCCCCTTCGCTCGCCTGTTTGTTTTTTACCGCTTGGCGTCGAAACTCTTGCGGTATGTAATATTCCCCCACGAAGCTAGACGTGTAGCGGGCGGAAATCTCTGAGTACGCCTGGGTACGATGCCGCATCCACTCCCGCGCTACGAAGATAGGTGCCTTGACGCATACGGTCACTGACACATGCTCGAAAGGAGAACTATGAGGCGGCTTGTGTGTGCCTAGAGTACGCATCAGCTTATAGTCTTTATCGGGATCATGCTCCTGCGCCTGTACGCCTTTAACTGATACCCTAGCGGCTTTAGCGGGCATGAAATCTGTCGGGTAGTCGCTGCCATCCATAATGGTCGTTGCTGCGACCAGTTTCAAAAACCCGATGCCGTCACCCAATACGTTCATACACCCTCCCTCACCCTAAACAGCCAGTCCCGCGCCACGCTGGGCGCCTTCTTTGTGAAGTCCTTTACCTCGAAACCAGACGCCAGAATCGTATCCGTTTCTTCTTTCAAGCAATCGTTCACGCATGTTTTGAGAAACGAACCGATCTGCGAATTTTCCACGTTCCCGCCCATTTCGGCATATATCTTTGCCATGCGGTTTTCCGTAAGGATCGCGGATACCAGTGCGTTCAGAGACTCCAGCCGCTCCACATCGACCGGAACCAGTGTCTTAACTTTGCTCTCCGAA
>JAKBXD010000374.1 GCA_021840785.1 Pseudomonadota bacterium | reverse complement strand
GCCTCGTCTGCCTTCCCCGGTGGCAGGTATCGCGCCCGGGCTCTCGGCCGCTTCGCTCCCGACCGCTACCTCTATCTCGCGGGTCGGAGCCGTGACACCATTAACCGTGGAGGAGAGAAAATCTTCCCTCGGGAGGTCGAAGAATGGCTTTTGACGTCCCCTGACGTCGCCGAAGCAGTGGTTTTAGGGCACCCTCACCCGGTCCTCGGTGAAGAACCGATCGCCTATGTGGCCCCACTGCCGGGCAAACGTCTGACCGAGGACATCCTCAAGGCATGGGCCGAGCGCGGACTAGCCAAATTCAAGCGCCCTTCCCATTTCGTCATTCTGCCGGAGCTTCCCAAGGGATCAACAGGAAAGATTCTGAAGCAGGTACTGCGACGCGAGAGGCCTCCTAAGTGAGGGCCCAAACGCGCCGCCCCTACGTCGAGAGCGCCGACTTGGTAAGAGCCGTCACGGTGGTCTCCATGATTGGCGTGCATACCACTTGGTACATGGCCGACGGAGGACACTGGGTGGGGTCTGGGGCTTTGCTCGCCCTCCTCCATTTCACCCGTGAATCCTTTATGGCGCTCACCGGGTTCGTGCTCACATACTCCCTCATCGACCGGAAAATCAGTTGGGTCCCCATGCTTTGGCGGAGATACCGCCTAGTGCTCTTCCCCTATCTCATTTGGAGCGCCGCCTATATGTTGAGCTTTCATCACTATCATGGGGTCGGGGAATTCTTTCGCCATTATGGTCGAAACCTCTTAGACGGAGGAGCTTGGTTTCACCTCTATTACCTTTTGGTCACCATGCAATTCTATCTTCTTCTGCCGTTATTTTTGGCATTGATTCGTAGGGCTCGACGTCGCCCCTGGCTTGTCTTAGGGATTTCTACCGGCTTTCAATTGCTCTTGATGGCCTATGACCAATATGGCATTGTCCGGGCCCGCGGGATGAATGCCCACATCACCGTGGAAGTGTGGACCTATACCCTCTATTTCGTGGTGGGCGGTGTCGCGGCCCTTTTTTGGCCAAGGGTCGCTGATTGGCTAAGCCACCACCCAAGTCGGGTAGTCCTGTTCGCGACGCTCGCCGGGTGCCTCATGATGGCGCAATTCTTCTGGGAAACTTTTCCTGGCCACAATATGGCTAAAGCCGACGCCGTGTTGCAGCCCGCCATGGTTCCCTGGGCGGTCGCCGTGATTGTGCTTCTGGCCACCATCGGTGTGAGCTATGAAAAGAGACGGCAGCAGGGCCTTGGGCGATGGCCACTGATTAAAATCTTTGCGGACTTGAGTTTCGGCATGTACCTTATCCACCCCATGTTCCTGCAACTATGGACCAATCTTTTGGCCAAACTCCACTGGTACCACCCGTCATACTTCTTGGACGCCGGAACTCTCGCGTTATTGGTCTTTGCATCCACGGGCGCCTCGTGGCTCATTTCACGAACCCCCATAAGCCCATGGATTATCGGCCGTTCGGCCTTGCCGCCCGGGGTTGGACGGGAACTTCGGCTGCCCCGGTTGAAAAAACGGCCCGCCCACTAGAAACGCATAGGGTCTCCCCAGAATAAAGACACTAGCATGGGAGGTGTCCCATGAGAGAATCGAATGAGGAGCGCGAAACATTGACCCAAGAGGCGTTGGTCACCGACCACCCTCAGGATGTCAGCATCCACCGCGAGGAGAGCCGCCTGGTGGTACAAAGGAAGCGAGTGACGTTGGACATTGGCGCTCACTCCCTCGAAGAAGGAACCGGCGCCTTCCACATTGGCGAACTCGACGATCCGCGGCTGGTCATTCCACTAGGCACGGAAGTCACGCTGAAATTTCACAACTGGGATAGCCAGAAGGCTCACGGGTGGCGATTGGTTGATGCGCGCCCGCCGTTTGCCTATCCCGGCGAGCTCACCAACATGGCGCCGGCTTTTCCAGGCGCTAATGTCAAGGCCGATCCGAATCAAGACGCTAGCACCCAATTTACGGCCAGCCAGCCGGGCTTTTACACCTATTTTTGCCCGGAACCCGAGCATACGCAGATTGGCCAATATGGGAGCGTCGAAATCACCCCCTCATGAAAGGTTGCCCCGGAGAATTCTCCGGGGCTTCATCAGCTCGTTGACACGATTCGACGGGATTCTGCATATTTATACATAGCGGAAAAACTCGGGCAAATGCCACTCGAGCCCCTATTAATTTCCGGTTAAGATTAGAAACCCACCTTGAACTTCGCATTCGCACACGATATGATGCGTACATCACAAAGCTTTCTCGCAAGCACTCTCACCCGTCGCCATCAACCCCACAGATTTCCATTCAACTCGACCGTCAGCGATCCTCATGTTAGGTTAGGAAAGGATAATTATACATGCGCGCGATAATTCTTGCGGGAGGCCGTGGAAGCCGGCTGGACCCTTTGACTCGCCACCTGCCTAAACCCCTCGTCCCTTTTTTCGGCCGCCCCTTCATTGCCCATCAAATTCACTGGCTCGCTACCCATGGTTTTACCGACATTGTCGTGTCGCTGGGTCACTTTGGATCGCTCATTGAAAACGCCTTGGGTCCCGCACAATGTGACGCCAAGCTCACTTATGTCTATGAAGAAAGCCCCTTGGGCACGGC
>JAKBXD010000035.1 GCA_021840785.1 Pseudomonadota bacterium | reverse complement strand
CCTGGATCAGACGGTAGTGGAGCGCTGCTTCAAGGGGACGGTCAGCCGCATCGGCGGCGTGTCGTTCAACCAACTGGAAAACGATGTCCGCCAGCAGGTCCACGATGCATATATCCCCAGAAAGACGTTGCCATTGGGCGGTCTGCTCAAATATGTCCACGGCGGTGAATATCACGCCTACCACCCAGACGTCGTCCAGAGCCTGCAGACGGCGGCGAAATCAGGGCGCTATACCGACTATCAGGTGTTTTCCGGACTCGTCAATGAGCGCCCGACCACCAACCTGCGCGACCTGCTGCAATTGCGCGCGGTAGCGCAACCCATTCCGCTCGGTGAAGTCGAGCCCATCGAGGCCATCACCCGCCGTTTTGACACCGCTGCCATGTCCTTGGGCGCGCTCTCGCCAGAAGCCCACGAAGCCCTGGCCATCGCCATGAACACCATCGGCGGGCGTTCCAACTCCGGCGAAGGCGGCGAAGATCCGGCCCGTTACCACAACAACAAGATAAGCAAGATCAAGCAAATAGCCTCAGGCCGCTTTGGCGTGACACCAGAGTACGCGGTTAACGCCGAAGAGTTGCAGATCAAGGTGGCACAGGGCGCCAAACCCGGCGAAGGTGGTCAGTTACCGGGACATAAAGTCAGTGGCATCATCGCCCGTCTGCGCTACGCCAAGGAAGGCGTCGCCCTCATCAGCCCGCCGCCGCACCACGATATTTATTCTATTGAAGACTTGGCACAGCTTATTTTTGACCTGAAGCAGATTAATCCGCAAGCCTATGTTTCCGTCAAGCTGGTCTCCGAGGCCGGCGTCGGAACGATCGCCGCCGGGGTGGCCAAGGCCTATGCCGACCGCATCACCATCGCCGGCTATGACGGTGGCACCGGCGCCAGCCCGCTGAGTTCGGTCAAATATGCCGGTTCTCCATGGGAACTGGGTCTGGCGGAAACTCAGACCGCCCTGCGCCGCAACCACTTGCGGCACAGGGTGCGCTTGCAGGCCGACGGCGGCTTCAAGACCGGACTGGATGTGATCAAAGGTGCCTTGCTGGGGGCGGAGAGTTTCGGTTTTGGCACCGCACCGATGATCGCGCTGGGCTGCAAGTATCTGCGCATCTGCCATCTCAACAACTGCGCCACCGGCATCGCCACGCAGGATGAAACCCTGCGCAAGCATTTCACCGGCCTCCCGGAAATGGTCATCAACTACTTCCACTTCGTCGCTGAAGAAGCCCGCGAAATCATGGCGCAACTCGGCATCCGGCGCTTTGACGATCTGGTTGGCGCCAGCCAAATGCTGGAAATCGGTGGAGCACAAACCGAAAAACAGGCCCATCTGAACCTCCGTCCACTGCTGGCCAATGCCGATCTGCGCGATGCCGATAGCAACATCCACACTCAGGACCGCAACCCGCCTTTCGACAAAGGCGAGCTTGCTGAAACCATGGTGAAGGACGCACAACCCGCGCTGGACGAGCAAATCCCCACCCGTTTGCACTATCCGATCCGCAATGTGAACCGCTCCATCGGCGCTCGTCTCGCCGGAGAAATCGCCCGACGCTATGGTAATACCGGCCTGCGGGAAGACGCGGTGCATGTCGAACTCCACGGAACGGCAGGGCAATCTTTCGGCGCCTTCTGCGTACAGGGAATGACCCTGCATCTGCATGGCGATGCCAACGATTACGTGGGCAAGGCCATGAACGGCGGCACCATCATCATCGCACCGCCGGAGGGCGTTTCCTACGCCAGTCAAGACTCGGCCATTATCGGCAACACCTGTTTGTACGGGGCCACCGGCGGACGTCTCTATGCGGCCGGGCGCGCCGGTGAGCGTTTTGCGGTACGCAACTCCGGGGCCATCGCCGTGATTGAAGGCGCCGGCGACCATGCCTGTGAATACATGACCGGCGGTCAGATAGTCATCCTCGGCACGGTCGGCGTGAACTTCGGCGCCGGCATGACGGGTGGTCTCGCCTTCGTCCGCGATCAGGCCCGCCAATTTCCTGATCAGGTGAACGGTGAACTGGTGAATTATCACCGGATTGAAACCGAGTCCATGCGCGGTTACGAGGCCTTGCTGCGGCGCCATATCGAAACACATATAGCAACCACCGGCAGCGCTTATGCCGCAGCACTGCTCAAGAACTGGGCCCACTTTATCCGTGATGTCTGGCTGGTGGTGCCCAAAGCCGCCAAATTGGATGTCCTGCTCGAAGAAGCGAGTTGAGCAACCGCGTCACCCCGAGGAAAAAATCATGAGTTATTTTTCATTCATCGAAGACCCGCGGCAGGACCCCAAAAAACTGGACGTGGAAGAACGCCGCGAGGCATTCAAGGAAATCTACAACAGCTTTGACCTGGACAGTGCCAAATTGCAGGCTGACCGTTGCCTGCATTGTGGCAATCCTTATTGTGAATGGAAATGCCCGGTGCACAACTACATTCCCAACTGGCTGCAACTCATCGTCGAGAATCGTCTTGAAGAAGCAGCGGAGTTGTCCCATCAAACCAATACCCTGCCGGAAATCTGTGGCCGTATCTGCCCCCAGGACCGTCTTTGTGAGGGCGCCTGTACCCTCAACGATGGCTATGGCGCCGTCACCATTGGCAACCTGGAGAGATTCATCACCGAAGAAGCCCTCGCCCGCGGCTGGCGTCCGGAAGTGCCTGAGATTATCCCTAACGGCAAACGCGTTGCCGTGGTAGGGGCAGGCCCGGCCGGCCTCGGCTGTGCGGACATCCTCAATCGCGCCGGTACCGAGGTCGTCGTTTTTGACCGCTATCCGGCCGTCGGCGGTTTGCTCACCTTCGGCATCCCCTCTTTCAAACTGGAAAAAGAAGTCGTCGCCCGCCGCGCCGATCTATTGCAGGAAATGGGCATTCGTTTTCAGCTCGATACGGAGGTCGGCAAGGATATTTCTCTGACCAGGTTACTGGAAGATTTTGACGCCGTGTTTCTGGGGATGGGCACCTACACCGCGAAGACCGGCGACTTCCCCGGTGAAGACTTGCCCGGCGTCCTCAACGCGCTCTCCTATCTGATCGCTAACACGCGTCACCTGATGCAGTTGCCGCCTGACCCAGACCTACCTTATGTCAGCCTGTCCGGCAAGCGGGTCGTGGTACTCGGGGGTGGCGATACCGCCATGGATTGTTTACGCACAGCCATCCGTCAGGGTGCCAGCAGTGTCACCTGTGCCTATCGCCGCGACGAAGAAAACATGCCCGGATCACGCCGGGAAGTCGCCAACGCCCGCGAAGAAGGCGTCAAATTCCTCTTCAATCGCCAACCCGTCGAAGTTATTGGTGATGCGGCATCGGGCGCCCGGGGTGTGCGTCTGGTGGAAACCCGCCTGGGGGAACCAGATGCCAAAGGCCGTCGCCGTCCGGAAATCATCCCCGGCTCAGAGCAGATATTGGATGCCGATGCGGTGATCGTCGCTTTTGGTTTCGACCCCTCCCCCGCCCCCTGGTTTGCGGAGCACGGTATCAGCACGGATGCCCATGGGCGGATCAGCACCAACGAACAATTCCAGACCAGTAACCCACGTATTTTTGCCGGGGGCGACATGCGCCGCGGCTCTGATCTGGTCGTCACCGCGGTAGATGAAGGACGCCGGGCCGCCGAGGGCATCCTCAATCAACTGGGAGTATAAGTGATGAAATCCACATTGCAGAATGATAATTTCCTGCGTGCCTGCCTGCGCCAGCCGGTGGATCATGTCCCCGTCTGGCTGATGCGTCAGGCCGGGCGTTACCTGCCGGAGTACCGTGCTACCCGCGCCCGTGCCGGGGATTTTCTCACCCTCTGCACCACACCGGAACTGGCCTGTGAAGTGACACTGCAGCCCATTGATCGCTTTCCGCTGGACGCTGCCATCCTGTTCTCGGACATCCTGACCATTCCTTATGTCATGGGACTCGGACTGCAATTTCAGGAGGGCGAAGGCCCGGTATTCGAACGTCCCTTGCGTGACGCCGCGGACATCGACGCACTGAGTCAGCCTGATCCGGAAACGGAACTGCGCTTTGTGATGGATGCGGTGCGGCTCATCCGCCGTGAGCTGAATGGACGGGTGCCTCTCATCGGCTTTGCCGGCAGCCCCTGGACCCTCGCCTGCTACATGATCGAAGGACGCGGCAGTCGCGACTTCATCCATGTCAAAGGGTTGCTGTACAGTGATCCGGCGCTGCTGCACCACCTCCTGCGTCATCTGGCCGTATCGGTCACTCAATACCTCAACGCGCAGATTGCCGCCGGAGCGCAGGCAGTGATGATTTTTGATACCTGGGGTGGCAGTCTCAGCACCCCGGCTTATGCAGAGTTCTCGCTTGCTTACATGAGCGAGATCATCGCCGGCTTGAAGCGCGAGGCGGAAGGCCGCCAGGTACCGATCCTGCTCTTTACCAAGGGCGGGGGTAACTGGTTGGAGGCAATGGCGGCGAGCGGCGCCGATGTGCTGGGCCTCGACTGGACAACCGAGTTAAGTATCGCCCGCCAGCGTCTGGGTGATGGCATAGCACTGCAGGGCAATATGGATCCCATCGCCCTCTATGGCAGCGCCAGCGGCGTTGCCGCAGAGGCCGAGCGCGTTCTGGCCAGCCACGGACCTGGGCCGGGCCACATCTTTAATCTCGGCCATGGCATCACCCCGCAAACCCCTATCGGAAATGTCGCCACCTTGGTGGAGAGCGTTCATAACTGGCGGCCGACCTAACCCTCGTGACCATGCCGCCATGCTGCCCAGGCATCCCGGATAGGGCGACGGCGGGGATTATGCAGATAGGTGATTGAAGCCCCCTGCTCCATCCGCTGTAAAGCATCGGCAATAGCCACCTGAGCCGTTGCTGCCAGCTTCCGGCGACCCAATTCTGGCGCCAGCGCGGGCAGGAATTCCACGCGCAGTGTCAAGGGTGCCGCCGCCGCCAGTCGCCAGAGATGTCCAAACAAGCTATCTTCACCAATGAAAGGGCAGAGTGGGTCGGGCTGGCCGGGGCACAGCACATCTTCGTAACGCAAAGCCACCGGAATCGTCGGCGCTACTGCCCCAGAGGCGATCTCAAAAGGCGCCGCAAAAAAATCGCCCACCCTTTTGCCGTCGCTGGTGGTGCCCTCCGGGAAAAGGATGACGCTGGTGCCCGCTGCCAAAATTTTGCCGGCCTGACGCACAGTGCGCTGACTCGCACGGGCGTCGCCACGGTCGATAAAGAGCGTTCCCAGCCACTCGCCCATAATCCCGAAAAAAGGCCAGGCACGCATTTCCTTCTTCGCCACAAAGCGACCGGGAACCAAGGTCGCGAGTGCGAGAATATCGAGGTAGGAAACATGGTTAGCGGCGACAAGTACCGGCGATTTGGGGACGATTCCATCCACACGCAAATGAATGCCAAAGACGCGCAAGGCCCGTCGACTCCACCAGGAAAAAGCCCGATAACTGGCCGCGTCCGGTTCGGACTTGCGCGCACAAGTCCATACCGCCAACGGAAAGGCCAGAACCAGATAAAACACCAGCACCGGCAGTCGCCAGATACGCCGCAAAGCCTTGGGCCGCGAACGGCGCCAGCGCCGCCCCGGGTAAGCCACCAGTACCGAGGCGGGCTTTTTACGGCGTGTCATTTACGCGCATCCACCGGTTCCAAAAAGCGCTGCTGATAGCGCGGGGTAATCAGACCAGCTTCGCACCAGACGAAGAAATCTGCACAATGAAATTGCGGATCCCAGAAAGGCTCGCCGCCGATGCGCACTCCAGCCCTTAAATAGCCCTTGAGCAAACCTGGCAGTGTGGCAGGGTCCACCTGCGCCCGCGCATCAAAATTGGGGACGGCGCGCAGAGGGAAGACCCGCTGTTCCTGCGGCGTCAGGTATGTATTGAGACTCTGGTACAAGGCGCCCAGGGCCGGGCCATCGGTACTGTGTACACTTGCGCAGCCCATGAGATAATCAATTTTCCACATCGACATGGTCTCGGCCAGCCCCGACCAGAGCAGCGCAATAACCGCGCCCTGACGGTAGTCAGGATGTACGCAGGATCGCCCCAACTCCATAATCCGTATATTCAAAGCCAGCAGACGTGAAAGATCAAACTCTGTCTCGGCATAATAGCGGCCCACCCTAGCAACCTTCTCGGGAAGGAAAAGTCGATAGGTCCCCACCACTTCCTGACTGACCTCATCTTCGACAATCAGGTGCTCACAAAAAGGGTCGTACTCATCCTGATCCAGCCCGGGACGACCACTCAACTGGGCACCATACTCGGCACTGAATACGTCATAACGCAATCGTTGTGCCGCATCTACTTCGTCCTGGTGCCGCGCCAGATAGAGACGCAACGAGCGCTCTTTCTTGGCGGCGACGCGACCGGTACCGCCGTGAGATTGGGTGCTGAGCATACGGGGCTCTCCGTGCAAAAACGATAATGAATCTTGCCTATTATGACTCATAAATATGACAATAGTGCGGCATTTTCATGAACTTTTCATGACAATGATACGCCGACTCCCACAGACATGGTAACTTTTCTTCGTAAGTAGCTATCGTGCTGGCCTTACTAACAAGGGTCCTCACCACCAGTAACCATCGTCAATACGAATATTTTATATCATGAACCAGGCAATACCAGCACCGATCATCAAATCGCGGCAGTTTTGATGTGGATCGCGGCTGGCTCTTGCACCGTATGCCCTCAATAGTTACTGTATGCCTTTGCTTTAGTGCATTCTTGTGAGAGGTGAAAGTTCTGCCATGTCCGCCGCCCCCGAGGAAGTCGATAGCAGCCCCTATTGCTGCTGTTCGGCCGCCACTTTTCAGGAAATCCTTGAGCGCCAGCGCGCCAAGCCCCTGCCCTTTATGGAGCTTTTGATGGTTCACGCGGGCTGCGGCAGTGGTTGCGGCAGTTGCATCGACGATCTGGAAGCTTATTTGCGCAGTCACGACGCCTACATAGAGGATTGAATCCTTCCCGCACCTTTCATCCGCCCTGGTGGTCGAGGGGTGGCGATTTTCAGACCATATGGGCGCCCTTTTTCGCTCGCTCGGATCCTGTCGATTTTCGCCGGGAAATCTGGGAAACCCCTGACGGCGACCGGGTCGCTGTAGACTGGGTGGACGCATCAACCGATGCGCCCGTGGTTATTCTCTTTCACGGCTTGGCGAGCAGTTCGCGGGGACATTATGCCCGCTCCCTCGCGGCGGGACTGCGGCGGAGGGGCTGGGCGGGCTGTTTTATCAATTTCCGCGGCTGCGGGGGGATAAACAACTTACTGCCCCGCGGCTACCACGCGGGTGACAGCGCCGAGATTCGCTGGATGCTGGAGCGCGCCAGCGCACTGTTCCCGCGTCGCCCACGCTACGCCGTCGGCGTTTCCCTGGGCGGTAACGCCTTACTCAAATATCTGGGCGAGGTCGGGGACGCGGCGCGCAAAAATCTGGAACGTGCGGCTGCGGTCTGCGCCCCTATTGATCTGGTCGCGACGGCAGAGCATCTGCAATCCAGTCACTTTCGCTTCTACAATCAGTATTTTCTCCAGAAAATGAAGGCGTCCGTCCGCCATTACAAGACCAGTTACCCGGATCTGGCGGACTGGCCGCGGGTCTTTTCGGCAAAAAGCGTGTATGATTTCGATGAATATTTTACGGCACCGGTGCATGGTTTCTCAGGCGCCGTTCACCTCTGGAAAGAGGGCTCCGCAGCGCCGTTGTTGTCACGTATCAATGTGCCCACACTGCTTCTGAACAGCGCAGATGATCCCATTGTACCCATCAACAGCCTGCGTAATGTTCAGACAAGCCCGGCCGTAACACGTTGCATCACCGAGCAAGGCGGTCATGTTGGCTTTATAGATGGAACCTTTCCCGGTCATCTGCGCTGGTTGCCAAACACGCTGCTGGATTATTTTGAGAGGAAGAGCACCCCATGACAGACCATCTACAGCCGCGTCTTCGCATTCTTCTGGCAGAAGCCATCGCCGTTGGCCCCGGCAAGGCCGAACTGCTCCGCCATATTCGCGAAAAAGGCTCCATCTCCGCAGCTGCGCGCACGATGCACATGAGTTACCGGCGCGCATGGTTGCTGGTGGATACCATGAATCACTGCTTTCTGGCACCGCTAGTCAGCACGGCCACGGGTGGCAGCCATGGCGGCGGCGCCCATCTGACCGAGATGGGCGAAGAAGTCTTGAAGCGCTATGAGGCGATGGAAAGCAAGGCGAATGCTACCCTCGCTCCTGATATCGCCGAATTCCGCAAACTCATGCAACTCCACACACCGGAAGAAAACGCTTCGTGAAAAACCTGCTCCGCGAAGTGCTGTGCAGCCGGGTCTACGATGTGGCCCGAGAAACGCCCCTGGAAGCGGCGCCCAAACTGAGCGCACGCCTGCAGCGCGAAGTGTTGTTCAAACGCGAAGACCTGCAGCCGGTGTTCAGCTTCAAACTGCGCGGCGCCTACAACAAGATCGCCCAGCTTTCGGACGCCGAAAAAGCACGCGGTGTCATCACCGCCAGCGCCGGCAATCATGCGCAGGGCGTTGCCTACGCTGCCCAGAAACTGGGTATCCGTGCGGTGATCGTCATGCCCGGCACCACCCCGGAAATCAAAGTCAATGCGGTACGGGCGCGGGGTGTGGAAGTCATTCTTCATGGCGACAGCTACTCCGACGCGCAGTCGCATTGCGACGCGCTGATCGCCGAGTCGGGCATGGTCTTCATTCCACCCTTTGACGACCCGCTGGTCATTGCCGGACAGGGAACGATAGGCGCAGAGATACTCCGCCAGCGGGGTGCTGGCCTGGAAGCGATTTTCATTCCGGTGGGGGGCGGCGGGCTCATCGCCGGGGTGGCGGGTTACCTGAAATCCATCGTGCCGGAGATTCGCATCATTGGCGTTGAACCCTTTGAGGCCGATGCCATGTATCAGTCATTGCAAGCGGGAATGCGGGTGACCCTGCCGCAGGTCGGCATTTTCGCCGATGGCGTGGCGGTGCGCCAGGTGGGAGAACGCACCTTTGCCCTCTGTCAAAAATATGTGGATGAGATTGTGCGGGTGAGTAATGACGAGATCTGCGCAGCCATCAAGGATGTTTTTGACGAGACCCGTTCCATTATGGAGCCGGCGGGTGCGCTTGCCTTGGCGGGCCTCAAACGGATGGCGGCCACCGATTCCGGCCAGGGCGGGGCCTGGGTCGCCATCCTCTCCGGCGCCAACATGAACTTCGATCGCCTGCGCTTTATTGCCGAGCGGGCGGAACTGGGCGAAGCCCGCGAGGCGCTGTTTGCGGTCACGATTCCGGAGCGACCGGGAGCCTTTCGTGCCTTCTGCGCGGCCATTGGTCAGCGGGTCGTCACCGAATTCAACTATCGCCTGCACCGCCGGGATCAGGCACATATTTTTGTCGGTGTGGCCATCCGCGACCGGGAAGACGCCCATGCGTTGCTGGAGAGCTTACGGACGACGGGCCACGAGGCGCTGGACTTAAGTGATGATGAAATGGCCAAGCTGCATATTCGTCATATGGTCGGTGGCCATGCGGCGGCGGCGCAGAACGAGCGGATTTATCGCTTTGAGTTTCCGGAACGTCCGGGTGCGCTAATGGAATTTCTTGACCAGCTGGGCGGGCACTGGAATATCAGTCTCTTCCATTATCGCAACAATGGCGTTGACCTGGGCCGGGTACTGGCGGGTTTTGAAGTGCCGGATACCGAGATGACGCAATTTGAATCGCTGCTCGCCCGGCTCGAATACCCGCATGTGGCGGAAACCGCCAACCCCGCCTACCAGTTTTTTCTGGATCAGGGTCAGCACTGACCCGCTCAGAAGCGCTCCGGGCGATAGGGTGCGGGATCGGTAAACGGCGTTTCACCCGCCATCATTTCAGCCAGCAGGCGCCCGGTGGTGGGTCCCAGGGTCAAGCCTTGATGACAATGACCAAAGGCATACCAGACCCCAGGATGCCCTGGCGCCCGACCGATGATCGGCAGCATATCCGGCGTGCAGGGGCGTACCCCCATCCAGGGATCGGCGTCCAAACGCTTGCCCAGGGCAGGCAATAACCGACGTGCCTGCGCCTCCGCGCGGGTGAGCGGAATAACCGATGGCGGAGCATCCCTATGCGCAAACTCCGCCCCGGTCGTCAGGCGGATACCGCGCTGCATGGGCGCCAATACATAGCCCTGGTCGGCATCGAGCACCGGGTGACAAAGTGGTGTGGCCTCCGGCTGCGCGTAGTGCATGTGATAGCCCCTTTTTGCAAAAAGCGGCGGGTGGTAGCCCAAAGGCCGAGTCACATCCGGCGACCATGCGCCCAAAGCCACCACCACCTCGGCGGCGCCGACCGGTTCATGCACCGTAGCAATGCGCCATCCCGTCGAACTGCGCTCCACACCCTGCACGGCGCTGGTGCGGAATTCGCCACCCATCCTGGTAAAATAGTTCAGGTACGCGCGCGTGAGCGCATGGGGATCGACGACGGCCAGCGGCTGGGTCCAGTGGATGCCACCGGCCAATCCGGGGCGCAGACTGCACTCCATCGCCGCCACCTGAGCGCTGTCGAGCGCATCGTAGGCCACCGCAAAATTTTCGGCCTTAAATGCCGCCTCTTTCAAAGCATGATCCAGAGACTCGGGCTCTTCATGCACCTGCAACCAACCACCGGGACGGAACAGGTCAATCACCCCAGCCGCGCCGGCCAGAGCCAGGTGATCATCCAAACAGTGGGTAATCAGTGCGGCATAATGCCGGGCAATCATCCGATGACGATCTTCCTGGGAGTTATACCAGTACTGCATGAAGGGAATGGCCAGACGCGGCAACATTGTCCCCCGGTAGTAAGCCTCGGTCGACTGATTACGGGCATAGCTGAGCAGCGTCGCGAGGGCACGGGGGAAGGGGTGCGGCATAACCGCCTCGCGCTGAATCAGGCCGGCATTGCCGAAGGACGTTCCCTCTCCGGGCCCCTGTTGATCCAGAAGAATGGTGGAACGACCCCGTAACTGCAGTTGCAAGGCAATGGAGACCCCAACAATACCTGCCCCCAGAACCGCCACTTCGCCATGCGCTGCCATAAGCACTCCATTAGATTCTCGCCAACAATACGATCCCGATGAGAATCGGGACGGCGAGCAGTACCGCGCGCCACAGCGGCACGAAATACGGAGTTTCACCGGATGATCGGTGCGACTTGTAGCCATGAATCATGGCCGACACCAGGTTCTCTCCGCGAACCAGGCGGTAGAATACGATCGCGGTGAGATGCAGACCAATGATGAGCAAAAGGAGATTGAAATTGTCGGCGTGCCAATGTGCGAAACGCCGTCCGGTCGTGTAAGAGACCCACTGGGACAATGGACCTGAGGAGCCGCCGTCGTTATTGACCGCGAATAGACCGAGAATCGTTTGCAGCAGCAAAAGGCTCAGCATTACGATGATACTGAGTGCACCCAGCGGATTGTGACCGAGTGACTCATAGCGATCGCGATCGCAGAGCTTGCGAGCATAGCGCCAGACGCTCGCGGGTCCGCGAACGAAACTGCTGAACCTGGCAGTCTGTCCGCCGCAAAAACCCCACAAAATCCGAAAAGACACGATACCGAGGACTCCGTAGCCGGCGAACAGGTGCCATCGCATGTGATCGGTGTCCGCGGTCCACCAGCAGGTCGCGAACAGAATCAGGATGCTCCAGTGCCAGATCCTCGTCGGCAGATCCCAGACTCGAACACGCTTTCGAACTGAACCCCCCGTGTTGACCATGATGCATCACCACCAGCCGCTGTGCGTGCGGAAAACCCGATGGCAACTGTCGCAGGACTGACCGAGTCTCCTGGTATCCAGTGCGAACGCGTGAAGGTCGTGGTCTGCGGCGTCCCGCGTCATGTTTTGTGCGCTGATTCGCATTCTCTGTGCGGCCTGGGTGAACGCAGCGGGTTTCGCCCAGATTTCCCGGCTCGCTCGGGTGCCGACCCCATGCCCTTTCCCGCTGCCCGCAGGAAACCATGTGGGCAGGGAATCGGCAAGCAAGGCAATTTGCCTCGCGTCCACTTGGATCAGGCGCCAATTCAGGTGCGAGCGATCCATCTGATCCCGCAGAAGTTTGTCGGTCCTGCCGAGTGTCCTGAAGTGCACCTTGCGTGCGTGGATGATTTGCGCGATGCCAGTGGCATTGGCGCCACCCGCAAAAACCATCAGCAGCGCGACGCTTATCCATAAGAGCGGATCGCGGAGGCGGCAGGTTCGAAAGCCGTTAAAACCCATGGTGCTCTATCCTTGATGTGGAGTAGACGAGCGGGCTGCATTAGCCACCCGGTGAATGATCTTCGAAATAAACCATTCATAAATTAAATTAATTGACCTGAGCTTGTAAATAGGAGTCGCCTTTGGTCCCGTGCATGCCGAGGGTACCATACGTCGTGGGATCAAGACCAATGGAGCTCACCCACCGATCAACGATCCTGGCATATTGACGGGTGGACGAATTGGGGATGCCCTTAGCTGGCCGGGAAAAAGATACTGCTCAGGCTTCAAATCGACCTTGGCGATCCAGATCGCCAGGGATTCCCGGGATTGACCAGATCACATCCACGAAGCTTGCTATCAATGGCCAGATTGAATAGGGCCAACCCCCTCGTATGGGTTGTCCAACCAGCAGGTAGCGACGGGTCCCACTCACAGTTCGATGTCATCCAGTGGGAGAAAATCGCGATCCGTATCCGGGAACTCCTCATCCAAGGCAGAAAGACTCGCCAGAGTGGCCAGAAGCCCTTTGCGTTTTACGGGCTCGATAATCAAGCGATCGTCCTCACGCCGCATGATGGCTTCTTGCGTGCCATTGATCCGTCAATTGATGCATTCGTGTGCCCGATTGGGCTGCCTTAGCACCTATTCCTGGAACATCATTTCACCGAAGGTCGACGGCCTCCTCCAGCAGGTTCATCTGGCCAGCTTCCGGCGGAGCCCGTTAAACCCGCAGTACCTGACCAAAAAGCAAAGCGTATTTCAGAAAATCGTTGCTTTTGTCGAGAAGTTTAAAGGGGTTGGCGGGCAGGTTTAATGAAATTACTACCTGAGTCATGGTTCAACCGAAGGAAAGGGATCGGACCAACCTGAATAGGCTGTAAGGAGGCCGACAACTGTCGTTGGTATCATTTGGCCCCAAGAGCCGCTTCGGCCGAGTTGCACTCATTGGGATTTTGTCCGCTCCACGTCAGGAAACCGACGCCAGAATGACCGATCTTGAGAACCGGTGACGGTATCGGACAGTTGGTCATTCCCGCCACCACAAACTATCACTGCCGAAAACGGTCCACGGCTGTGGTGATGGGGCATGGATGCGTAGGGATGCTTGTTTTTTTTCGACATGATAATATCATAGGCAATATGAAACTACCGCGCGTCGTACTGGATACGAACGTATTGGTGGCGGCTTCCCGCAGCCGTCTGGGTGCGTCGTTCGCCTTGTTGCAGGCTATGAGAAACAGGCAATTTCTCGTCTTGCTTTCGGTACCGCTGATGCTGGAGTATGAAGCCGTGCTCAAGCGCCCGGAGCAACTGACAGCCAGCGGGCGAAGCGTGCCTATGACGGATGCATTTCTGGACGCTTTGTGTTTATGCGGCGAAGCGGTCCATCTGCATTACCTCTGGCGTCCACAACTGCGCGATCCCTCCGACGAAATGGTCTTGGAAACCGCGCTGAATGGCCGTGCAGACGTTCTGGTTTCTATGAATATCCGAGACTTTGCCACCGCCAGGCGTTTTCGCCTGAAGGTGGCGACACCCGGCGCATTTTTGCGCCAATTGCGAGAGGAGCAACCCTGATGTCCAATTATGCCTTGCGCGTGCCCGAGTCCCTGCTCGCTTATGTGCGCCAGGTGGCTGAGGAAGAGCATGTATCCATGAATCAGTTTTTTGTGACGGCCATCGCCGAAAAAGTCTCGGCCCTCAAAACAGAAGTCTATTTCCGCGAGCGTCAGGCACGTGGTGATATCGCCGCCCTCGACGATTGGTTAGCGGCCAGCCCGGACAAGCCACCGCTGAAGGGCGATGAGGTGGGCTGACCAGCATGCCCCCTTTCTCCTCGCCCTCAGCCTACGTCTGCCGATTTCAAGATCCGAA
>JAKBXD010000373.1 GCA_021840785.1 Pseudomonadota bacterium | reverse complement strand
TCGAGAGATAATGGATGAATTTGGCCGTCGCATAGTCGTTGTTGGCCACATAATAGTCCGGCGTGTAGTAACAGGGCGAGCGCCCAGCGGTGTGATCGTCCGGCAGCCAGATGTAGATGAAATGGGGGAACTTGGCACCGGGATGGGCTTTCAACCAGTTTTCCGCTACTTTCTCCCGATAAGTATCCAAAATCATCCGATCCCAACCGGGGAAACCTGTTGCCAAGTGTTGCTTCATGGCCGCGGAAATATTCCCCGCCTCGGAGCGTGAAACAAATTCCCCAAAGTCCTCAAAAGAGACGTGGTGATTGAGAAGATCGTTAAAGAGATAAAGCCGCGCCGGATAGCTAATCCAGGGATTGCTCCACTTGCCCAGGGCGGATAGATTCTGGTAGACTGCAAAAGGGTCGTCGACTCCGTCGGGTACCCCACCCCAACCATCGGAACCTCCCGCCCGCAACGATTGCGTCCAGCCCGGATTGGCCACCAGACCACGTCCCGAATAGTACTCTGGCCAGGTACGCTGCACGAAATCGGAGTCCGACGCGCCGGTTGTCCATTGATGTCCCTGGGCAGTCACCTCCCCGTCGGCCATGAAATTCACAAATAGCGTGTAGTGGTGGGCGAGATCGTACAGATTCGGAAGCTCTTTCGGTCCGTAGAGATCCAGGTGCGGGTCCGCCCATGCGCCTGCGGCCTTATAATCGCCAAAGTCCTCGTCAAAAGTCTTGTTCTCCCGCAGGATGAAAACCACATAGCGGATGTGTTTGCGCAGAAACTGGTCCACTTTCGCATCGGCGGCGTGCCGCTCGGTGCGCTGCTGGGCAGTGAATCCATCCTGGTAAAGGGATTCCTGCGTCCAGAAAGTGAGGTTTTTCTCAAGTTGTTTAAGGGATACGCGTTGAACCGCGCCGTCCATCATGTTGCCTACCCATTGGTACTCTACGTTTGGACCGGTGCCGAGTCCTTTGGCCGAAACGATCTCCAGCGCATGGGCCGTGTGGGTAATGGCCGTCGGGTACCACGCCGTAGGGATGAGCCCCAGGGGTTTGCCGTTACGAATGGAGAATACCGCCACGTCGTTGTTTCCAGCGTTGGCTACATAGAGGCGGTGTCCGACCACAGTCAGCCCATCGGGGTAGGACCCTGGGGGCGCGTCGGGATAGGGGCTATCGTTCAGAAAGCGCATGACCTGTAGACTTTGGGTGTTCACTTCGGCAATGCGATCCACGTTTGCCAGCGCCACGTAGACGTCTGCGGAATGCGGCACCGCGGCCAGAGCCGTTGGGTGAACGCCTGCCTGGGTGTTGTCCGGCCCCGTTGGAGGGCCAACGCGCACCGTTTTCAGCAGGCGCAGATCCAGCGGATCCACGACCGCCACCGAATTCCCCCCCCAGAGGCTGACCACCAGGCGTTTGCCGGCGTCGGCCAAGGCTACCGCGAAAGGATACGGTCCGACGTTGAGGTATCGTGTAGCGCCGGTACGCAAATTGATCCGGGCTAAGCTGTTGCTCAACATTCCCGTTACGTAGAGATGGAGATCGTGAGGACCGACAACCAAGGCGTCTGGATAGAAGCGTCGTGGCCCGGGAACATCCCAATGGCCTGCATACTGGTAGGGATACTGGTTCTCAGGAAAGCCTTGCCATTGCAGGCGATAGCGACGCACAACTTCCAATCGACCGTGGGCGCGGCGTATGGCCAACACATCGTTGGTTCCGCCACCGGCAGCGTAGAGGGTCCCCCGTGGTCCTACCGCCAATCCTTGGTAGAAATCCTGGTGTCCAATGCTTTCGGTTTTGTCCGTGGCCGATAGTTGCTTGGCAGGCGACGATTTGAATGCTTTCAACCGCGCTTGTAACCGCAGAGATCTACGTTGATATACGCTGATGGTTTGTGCTCGCGTCGCACCGTTGGCGAGCACAGCCAGATCGTTACCCCACGGAACGATGTCTGTTGCAAAGTTCGGCGTGCCGTTGACGGTTCCCACCGGGCTGACCACCCGTCCTGTTGGTAGGATATGGGTATATAGAGATCTGTTGGTGGCGTCTATAGTTACGGCATGGGAAATATCACGGGTATCGGCTGGACCGACATAACCCCAGGCGGCGGTATTGATGGTACAGTATGCGACACTAAGCCATAACATTGTTCTCAAATACATACCCTAATCCTAAGCGGTTATCGTCAACTGCCGGAGCAGGTGAAACGCTATCGCGTCATGGAAAGCGGCGACCCTTCTAACGAGGAATAAATCACTCGTCCTCACCCGCACGGTAAGCAGCCAGAGGTGCGTGCGTGGCAGCGGCCATGTGCCGAAGATAGGCCATGACTTTTTCGTATGAGGCCTTGCCTTTGCTCGCGACCCACTCCTGCTTCATTTGCTCCGGTCCCGGCACTTTGAGTAGTGTGGTCGGGCTATAGCGCACGTCCTTAGCCAAAGGCGGTAGCTTGGCCTCCAGGGTGTCTTCGTGTTCTTTGAACCACTTTCCGCTCAGGGAATGTCCGGTCATGCCGACCTCACGTCGCAAAAGCTTGACGTTGGTGCACGCACCGCTGTTGAAGGCCACCGGTATCTGGATGGGAGTGGGTTTGGGCGTTGGCGCAAAATCCG
>JAKBXD010000372.1 GCA_021840785.1 Pseudomonadota bacterium | reverse complement strand
CGACTCGCTTACAGGGTTTCGGGACATGTTGACGCACTCGTATGCCAAGGTCTGAACGACCATCCCTTAGCTTACAAACCCCGTCGTCGGCAGTCTTACAGGGCGCGCTGGCGGTCGGGGTTCTCTCTGTGTCTACAGCCGCCGTGCTGATCCGCTTGGCCGGAACAGCTCCTGCCGCCATCGCCTTTTGGCGACTCGTGTTTGCCCTCGGACTCCTGATGCCCGGGATTTGGCGCCGAAGGTTAGGAGCGTGGCAGGAAATCCGGATGCAAGCGCCAAGGATCGGACTCGCGGGCGCGTTCTTAGCCTTGCACTTTCTTACTTGGATTCAGTCGCTGACCCTAATCCCGGTGGCCGCATCCACGGCCCTGGTGTCCTGCCACCCATTGTTTGTCGCCGGCTATGAGCGCCTCGTCCATAAACATGGATTATCCCGAGCAACGGTCGCCGGTGGCTTGGTAACCATTGTCGGTCTTTTAGTCATCACGGCTAGCGCCCACTTTCGTGTTCAGAGCCTCACGGGAGTAGCGCTCGCACTCGCGGGGGCTCTTTTCGCAGCAGGATACCTGATCGTCGGGCAACACGTGCGTCAATCCCTCGATACCCGCCTCTATGCACCCTCCGTCTACGGTACCGCCGCCCTTCTATTAGGCGCGTTCCAGTGGGGACGGACCCGTACACTCGGCCCGTTGTCGCCCCACGTGCTTCTCATTTACCTGTTGCTGGCCATCCTTCCCACGTTGGGCGGGCATACCCTCTTTAATTGGATTCTCAAGTTTGTTCCCGCAAGTACCGTATCCCTGGTATTTTTAGGGGAGATCGCTGGCAGCGCCCTGATTGCCTGGTTGGTCCTCGGACAAGTGCCGCCCGCCTTGGCGATTGTTGGCATCGCCGTCATTACTGGCGGACTCGTGATTACCATTCGCGGCCTTATGCCAGACCAAGGTAGGAAAGTATCCCTTCCGCCGGACCCCATGGGGTTCCCGGGGGAATCGACGCTTCATCCGCCGTGTCCGGGGGCAGATCGCGAACCCAATACACCGCCATCCCGGCCGCATGAGCCGGTATGATGTCCTCGACCAAATCGTTGCCCACCATCATCCATCGCGCTGGCGGAATGCCCAACGATTCCGCGGCCTCGAGATAGTAGTCCGGCTGGGGCTTCGTTGCGTGTACCCCCTCAAATGTGGTCCGCCAATCAAAGGGAAACCCTTCCAACCCGGCCCAACGAAGGCGTTCATCAATGGCGGATCTGGGGAAGAGTGCGCTGGTCAGAAGCGCCACTTGATATCCCCGGGCTTTTAAAGTCGATAGCATGCCCATCATTCCGTAAACGGGGCGGGAAAACCGGCGGAGCCTCGGAAAGATTTCTTCGTAGAAGGCGTTCAGACGCGGCCCCAATTGCTCTCGGCTTAACTGAGTCCGTGCCGTAAACGCTCGGTAGAAGAAGTCCGCCAGCCGCTCTTCGTCGCGCGTTTTCGCCATCATCTCTGCCGTCGCTTCCATCATGGCCTGGGATAGGGATTTTGGCAGGGAGAAGGCTTCTCTCAAATAGTCGTCGAGTCGCTGCAAATATTCTGGGATGAATTGTGGCGAGAGACGAATCAACGTATCGTCCAAGTCAAATGCCACCACTTCGATGTCATGAGTCAATGCATTCCACCTCGGCCCTTCAGAAAATCAGACACGCCTTTCGTGCCCTGATTTAGTGTACCATGAGGGAAGACAAGGAGGCGGGCCGCATGAGGCTTCCGATTGATGGGGCTATATTGGCGGGAGGACAATCTCGGCGCATGGGGACTCCCAAGGAGTCGCTTCTGCTCACCGAACAGGTCACATTTTTGAGGCATGCTCACCGCATCCTTTCGGAGGCGTTATCGGGTGCCGTTTGGATATCACGACCCTACGGCTTCATTCCGGAAACAGTCTTCGATGTTCCCGATAGACGCGCTCATCAGGGACCCTTAAACGGTATCCTTGAGGTATTGCCGCGCGCATCGTCGCCGGTGATTGCCGTCTTAGCGGTCGACCTGCCAAATATTCCCGTCTCCCTCTGGCCCCTCTTGTATGACGTCTGGTGCGCGCACCCGGAAAGCGGCGTAATCTATCCGGTCGCCGGGGATGATGCTCAGCCCTTGGCAGCGCTCTGGAGCCGTTCCGCGATCCCAATAATTTCCCAGGCCTTGGGCGATGATCGGGTACCGAAAGTGATGGATGTGGTTCAGAATCTCAATCCGACCCGTGTTTTCCTCAAAGACCGCGAATGGCTTCTCAATGTCAACACACCGGACGATTTGAACGTCCTCTGGCGGAGGTGGCACGCATGAGGGTGCTCCATTTTGCCGGCCCATCCGGGTTTGGCAAAACCCGAGTCATTGAAGCACTCCTCAATCGGGTACCCGCGCAGGCCGTGATTAAGTTTAGCCACCACCCGCTGAGCCCCGAAGAACCGGGACGGGACACGGCACGATTTGGTTCCCACGGGGTTCCCACCTGGCTGGTGACCCCTACCGGTCTCATTGGGCGCCGCCCAATCGGGCCAGCGGACCGCCGGACACTCTATCGACGCATGGCACGCGAGTACGATGAAGAGAGCCTCCTGATCACCGAGCGCGA
>JAKBXD010000371.1 GCA_021840785.1 Pseudomonadota bacterium | reverse complement strand
TACTTTGACGGGACCTTGCGGGGTAAATAACTGCTAAAACAAATCACATGATATCTATGTACATCGCATCATAAGGTGTATAATATGGGTATGCTAGTGAATATTGGCAAGGCTGCGAAAGCACTGGGTGTCCATCCGGAAACGCTCCGGAGATGGGAAAAAGAGGGGAAAATCCCGGCTCCTTTAAGAACCCCTGGAGGTACGCGGCGTTATGATGTCGATCAGCTATGTCAAGTGGCCCCGAAACGCGTAACGGTTTCCCGTACGACGGTTGCGTATGCCCGCGTGTCGAGTCATGACCAAAAAGAAGATCTTTCACGGCAGGCGGAACGCCTGCGATCCTTTTGCACGGCAAACGGTTGGACATTTGACGTGATTCAAGATCTCGGGTCGGGAATGAACTACCAGAAGAAGGGGCTGCAGGATCTGCTGGGAAGGATTTGCGCGGGGGAAGTGGAACGCCTAGTGCTCACCCACAAGGACCGTTTACTGAGATTCGGGGCCGATTTGATCTTCTCTCTCTGCGACCGATTCGGAACCGACGTGGTGCTGATCGAGGCGACAGAAGGCCCGTCTTTTGAGGCGGAATTAGTCCAAGACGTGCTCGAAATCATTACCGTGTTTTCCGCCAGACTCTACGGATCCCGTAGTCACAAGCACAAGACCCTCATGGACTGCCTGCAGGAGGTGACAAAGCCTTGACCCGTACAGTAAAGTGGCCTTCCGTAGCTCTGAATATCGGTAAATGGCTCGCGATTATGGCCGTGGTTTTGGCCTACGGGCGGCAGAAAGACGCTTTTCTACGGGAACTGGTCAGAACCACCCGTTGGGGGGATCTGGATGCTCCTAGAACGTTTCGCAACCGGGATAAAGCGTCTCGGGTGAACGGCTGGCAGCTGCCGGTGCATCTCTACGACCGTGCCCTCGCCGATGCCGTGGATACGATGAAACGCTGGATCCTGGCCGCCATCGCCCAGGCACACATCCAGGGAAAATGCTTCCGAGCCTTCGAGGGGCCACAGCGCCGGTACGCCTTCTGGCTGCTCCGGAAGTTTGTGCGGATCGGGGCGGTGCTGCGGGGTGAAGCTCCGGTGCCCACCTTTGAGATCTCCCTGGCGGAGCGCAGGGCGGTGGCCCGGCTGCTGCGCCGTCTGCTCCGCAAGGCACTGAGCAAATCACCGCGCGTTCACGTCCGCCGTTCATTCGAACTGGACAATAGTCTCTACCGTTTCTTTACCCATCAAGGCAGGCCGTATCTTTCCATCGCCAGTTTGATCCCCGGCCAGCGGATCGTCATGCCCCTCAAGGGCTTTCCGATTCCGGCGGTCACCGGCAACGTCCGGGTGGTGATCCACCCGATGCAGCATACGGTGGCCGTCCATATCCCCGTTCCGGTCCGGATCCAACCCCTGCCTGAACGCCCCGAACCGCTGGTCGTGGGCTTGGACGCTGGGGTGACCGAGGTCTTTGCGGATCGCCGAGGCAATTTCTACGGCGAGGGGTTCGGCCGCGTTCTGGACCGCCTGAGCGCCCAGACCACCGCGCAGGGGGCGGCGCGAAACCGTCTGTATGCGGCGGCGAAAACTCTGGCCACCTCATCCAACCCGAGAGATCGTCAAAAGGCGGGCCGGATTCAGCGGTTCAACCTGGGGCGGGTGAAACTGGATGCGCGCAGAGTAAGGGGTCAAGCCGAGGTGAAGCGCTGGATTTCCGAAGCAACGCGGGAGGCCTTGCATTCCCGGCCGGATGTGCTGGTCATGGAGGATCTCAGTCGGATGCGCGGTCGGACGAAAAGCCGGAACCTCTCCCGGGTGGTCTCGCGCTGGATGCGGTCAAACCTGAAGGAACGGGCGATGTTCCTGTCCCAAGCGGGAGGTTCCCGGTTGGAGATGGTCAACGCGGCCTATACCTCTCAGGGATGTCCGCAGTGCGGTTTTGTCCACAAGGAGAACCGCCGAGGCGACCGTTTCCATTGTCGACATTGCCATTACACCGCCCACGCCGATACGGTGGGCGCGATCAACGTGGAGCGCCGGTATACCGATCCCGAACTCCGGGAACGGATTCAGGTCTTCACGCCGAAGGAGGGGGTATTGAAGGTTCTCCGGGAGATTTTCGAGCGCAAGAAAGCGCTCTTTACCTGATTGCGTGGCGGGGATGTTCCCCGCCGGAGCAAGCCAGCTACCGGACTGCGTGACCGGCTAAGGGGAAACGCCGCTGGGAAATCCGCCGTGCATCGCACGGAGTACCAGCGTCGGGGCCCGCTTTACCCGCAAGGGAACGGGACAGGCAAGAAGGTGGCGGTTGGGGGCCGAATCCCCCCTGTCGCCGGAAGGAAACTGAGTACCCGAGCAAAGCCGCCTGGGGGCTTTGCGATGACGGGAACGGCCACGGCTACCGGCAGGACTTTCGAGGTGGCGGTTCCGACCCTGCGGAGGGAGGATGCCGGAGACGGCTAGGAGCAAAACTGCGGCCTCCGAAAGAGCGAACAATTCCAGACGTGTTCAGGAATGTGCAGATCTAGGAGATTTCTGCATGGGTCTGTGTAAATATGCTTAAGCACGTTATAGCGGATGCCAACAGAATTAGTAAGGAGGAAAGCGATGGACATGCTGAG
>JAKBXD010000370.1 GCA_021840785.1 Pseudomonadota bacterium | reverse complement strand
CAAATAGTATGTTAGTTGTTCACGCGAATCTAGGCGAAGCCGTTAATATATCGGGGTATTCCGGTCCCGTTGTCATCGATCCGACAACCCCGACCATTGCTACGATTCTGCCCAGCACCACAGAGAATTCTTCAAGCACTGCCATCAGCAGTTCGATCGGCATCGGTCCAAAAGACGCTACCTACGTGGCGACCGTTACCCCGACCAGCGGACCGGAAACGACAAATCCAATCTTAGACTTTAATGGTACATGGGTAACCGATAACCACGTTCTCAACTACTACAATCCCAATAATGGTGACATGTATCCCCCGGATAAGTTGACGATTAGTAACGCGAGCGGAAATATCGTTGAACAGATTACCGGGGGTATCGAGGACGTATATAATCAATCGTTGGGACTGGCTAGTCCTTACAACGTGGTGGCACCCACCGGAAGTGACCATGAAATCACCGTCGTAAATGACCAAACTCTCAACCAATCCGCCACCGTCCTCAACGCTTGGAATCCCACTACCGCCACCAATGGGTATACCACCCAAGATGTTACCTTAAACGGTAAAGAGCAATCCCCTCCGGAGCCTTTTCCGCTGTGGCGGAAGCGTTGCTGGACGTGGTCTGCCGGCCCCCCCGGAAAGATTTTTCCCCCACGATGTTACGGAGAAATGCGGGTGTCGGGTACCGCGCAGGGTAGCCCACGCCAATTTGACCCCAACCGCGGGAGCATCGGTATTTCGGCCGAACTTGGCCACCGATTCGGAACGTCCGGACCATCCCTGGCTACCTCGCGATTCCGTGAATCACGAACCCCCGAGTCCGTCTCAACCAGATCGATGGCGGCGGGCCACCCAGCCGGGGTTCGCCACAGCCCATCGCAGAGATTCGAGCGGGACGCCACGGGGGATTCCCATGCATCCCGTGCGATCGTCCGCGGGGATTCCGACTCCGCGGTAGGACAATCGCACGCGATGCGACGGATCGTGGAGCGGAATGTCATACGTTCGAACACCCTTGGCGGACGCGATGCCGATCGGAACGATCGCGGGGATATAGAGACGGTTTGGTTAGGAACTACCCCCGTGGAGCCACCGGGCCAATCGACCCGTCGCGTACCTGACTCCGGTCGCAGGAGCATGCCGGAAACCCGGAAATCCGCCTGAAGACGACAAAAAACGGGCCAAACTCTGGTAAAATTGAAGTACACCCCACAATTTGCCGGACGGAGCTTGTCCCGTATGGCTATTATACTACAACGCCTGTTTGATTGGGATCAGATGATCGAGTTGGGCGACTTAGAACGTCTCCAGTGGGTCCTCGACACCCTCCCCGATGAAGCGCTCATGCTCCGCCTGGAGGCCGCCCGCGGCCGCGGGCGTAATACTTATCCCGTCCGTGCGCTCTGGAACTCGGCGCTGGCGGGTGTCGTGTTCCAGCACCCCTCCATCGAGAGTTTGCGTCGGGAACTCGGCCGGAATGCGCAACTGCGCGTGCTCTGTGGATTTGTGGGCGCGGCTGTTCCGCCGGCCTCAGCCTATACCCGCTTTCTCGGTCGATTAATGAGCGAGCAGGATGCGATCGACGGCATGTTTGAGGATCTCGTGGAAAGCCTGCGCGAGGTGCTGCCGGATTTTGGGGAACGCTTGGCGATCGACAGCAAAGCCATCCCCTCGCTCGCAAATCGTCCGCCGGAAGAAACGGCGCCCGACGGGCGCCGTGATGTGGATGCCGACTTTGGCCGCAAGGAATATCGAGGCACGCGCGAAGACGGGTCCGGGTGGACCAAGGTCGTGAAATGGTTCGGCTATAAGCTGCATCTGTTGGTCGATGCGACGTACGATTTGCCCATCGCGTGGGAGGTGACCAAAGCCTCCACCGCCGATGTCACCCGAGCTCTGCCTATCCTTGAGCACGTGCAGACCGGTCACCCCGAACTCATGGCCGCCGCGACGATCTTGACGGCGGATCGGGGGTACGACGCCACCGACCTCCTCGGGAAATGCTGGGACACGTATCGCATCAAACCGGTGATCGACATCCGTAATATGTGGAAAGATCCCGACCCGACGCGGCCGTTAGGGGACCACACCAACGTCACCTACAATTATCGCGGCCAAGTCTTCTGCCACGATCCGGAGACCGGCACGGTCCGGGAAATGGCCAACGGCGGCTTTGAAGCAGACCGGAACACGCTCAAAAAACGGTGTCCCGCCCGCCAGGCGGGCGTCGAATGCGCCGGTGCGGCCCAATGCCCCGTCGCGCAGGGATTTCGGATTCCCTTGGAGACCGACCGCCGCGTTTTCACCCCCATCGACCGGGCCAGTTATAAATGGAAGCGAGAATATGACCGTCGCACGGCGGTGGAACGGGTGAACAGCCGGCTCGACGTCTCGTTCGGCTTCGAGTTGCACACCATCCGGGGGCTCAAGAAGATGCGGCTGCGCTGCGGCTTGGCCCTCATCGTGATGCTGGCCATGGCGCTGGGGCGCATCCGGCAGGACCACCCCGAACTGGCACGCAGTTTAGTGCGTACCGCCTGACAAAGCTCCGAGATCGCGGAACGAAATCGCACATCGTGGAGAAAAAACCGGGGCGCCGGCGCCCCGTGGTTCCTTACGTCC
>JAKBXD010000369.1 GCA_021840785.1 Pseudomonadota bacterium | reverse complement strand
CAAGGGGTACACCATCATTACCCCCTCGACTCTCGAGGTGAGGGCTGCGCCCGTGGGCACACTCACGGTGCACGGGACAGCGATGACTGCCTTCTGTGTTCCCTCTCCCGAGGCCATAATTCATAACGGACAAGTGGTAACACCGAGTGGACTGAGTCCGATCACTGCGGGACCTTCCACCATCTTCGCGATGCCAGGAGCGTCTACCTCTACGCTGTACGATCAAGGGGCTACGTCTTGTGCAAGCTTTAGTTAGGGATTGCCAAATGGTGCCTCTACTGTCAGACTGATCGACTATATCATTAGAGACCGAGTGGGTCACTTGACGACCCCCCGAGTACCTCGACCATACCAACGTTGTCTAAGCTATGATCAGACCGGTACAGGAGTAGCGTATAATGACCACCATCGTCAACGAAAGCCAGCGTCGTCTACTTGCGCTCTGCGCCATTCGGGTCGACAACCAAGTTGTTGACTGGAATCTCATCGCCCGTGAGGCACAGTTCCCGGGTAGGCTGGACGCGCTCTGGAACGGAGAGATTCAGGAAAGGAGCGTGGTCGCCAGGGCTTCTTTGGGCGCTCTTCGACGAGGCATCGCCCACCCTGCAGAGCTCTTCGACCGTGTAGATGCTGAGTGTGAAGCTGCTGAGAAGGTTGGCGCAAGACTGGTGACGATTCTCGATGACGATTACCCAATCAACCTCCGATTGGTCCCCAACCTTCCACCCTTCCTCTTCCTCCGAGGCGAGGTTGGCGCTAAGGACATTCGCGCCGTAGCAGTAGTGGGGACCCGCAACGCCTCGGAGGCCGGCCTTGGTCGCGCCGGGCATATGTCAAAGCTCCTCGTTGAGCACGGCGTTACGGTCATCTCTGGGCTCGCGCGTGGGATCGACACCGTAGCTCATCGGGTCGCTATCGACTCTGGCGGACGGACAGTCGCAGTACTGGGAACTGGCATCACCAGATGCTACCCTGCTGAGAATCGCGACCTGGCTGAGCAGATCACTCAACATGGAGCTCTAGTATCCCAATTCTGGCCAACGCGTTCACCAGGACGGGACACCTTCCCTCGCCGCAACGTAGTAACATCTGGGCTCAGCCAGGGCACCGTGGTCATTGAAGCGTCCAGTACCTCCGGAGCGAAGATGCAGGCTCGTCTTGCGCTTGAACACGGCAAGAAGGTCTTCCTACTCCGGTCCCTAGTCACCGATCAGACGTGGGCACGCACCTATGTAGAGGAGCGTGGGGCGATCGCGGTTGGCGACGTTGAAGAGGTCATACGACAGCTTGCTGCTCCCGATAGGGTCCGCCAGGTGAGCGAACAACGCCAGCAATTGACACTCGCACTTTTGTGAGATTTAGTGACTGGCCCGATGGAGCCGCTCGGCTTTCCCAACTGTCGGTATTGTGCCTACCTGCGGAACGGGCCACCAAGCACGTGCTTGACTTGCGCTACCCAGACTTTTATGGGCATCGTACGTCATGCGTGCCCTATCTGTAGCCAGTCGATGACCGGGGATCAGTGTCCAAACTGGCTCTGCTCAGATCCCAACCGGAGTATCACACGAATCCAAGCAATCGCCTACCACAATGGTTCCCTCCGCGATGCGATAATCAAGTATAAGTACCAGGAGAAGAATGGCTGGTCGCTGGTCTTCGGACGCCTGCTGCTGGCATGGCTCAACCAGCATGCTCGCAGCAACCCGCCCATTCTCATCATCGCAAATCCGACCTATATGCCTCCTGGTGATGCCGGGTCTGGGCACACCGAACGCGTGATTGAGGTTGCGGCAGCGGAGGATGTGCTCGATGAGTGGCCGTTTGATATCGCGGAGCAACGAGCACTCATCAAGACGCGAGACACGCAGAAGTCGGCCGGTAAGCCCGCTACTGAGAAGCGGAAGGCAGCACAAGAGTTGCGCACCTCGATCCTTGTGAAGGATCGAGCCCGAATCGAGGGTGGTCGGATCTTGATATATGACGATGTCTGCACTACGGGAAATCAGCTCAACGCCATTGCCCAATGCCTCATAGAAGATGGCGGTGCAGCTGAGGTGAGTGGCATCGTCCTGGCACGTGCCCCATGGAAGACAGACCAGACACCCTAACAGATCCGACTGGCCCTGAGTACGCTCCGCGCTGCGTCCATCGTAAATGGCCAAGACGCGAACACTCGCCTTGCCCCCCACTGGTCCTAGGTGCTATCGTGAATCCAAGAGAGGGAGGCATGGATGCTTGTACTGACACGCAAAGACGGCGAGAGAATCATGATCGGAGATGGCATCGAAATCACCATCGTCGAGACTAAGCCGGGGTCGGTGAAGCTCGGGATCGTGGCACCACCAGAGGTAACGGTCGTGCGCGACGATGCGCGGGTCGTGAACTAACCCAAAACCCAAAGAATCGCTACTGTCGACATGCTCAGCCTAGCATCACAGCCTTTGGAACAACGGACGCTGAGTTCGACGCCCACAGTCCGTAGACGTTCTGCGAGGAACCCGGTCCTGAGATCTCAATGGTATAGGTGCCCGGACCGAAAGTCTCAGACCAGAGGTTTTGTTGGGAGCCACCCGGGGTCTGATTGATCCCGTTGGCATCGGTGACATTAGGTTGTGCAACG
>JAKBXD010000368.1 GCA_021840785.1 Pseudomonadota bacterium | reverse complement strand
TGGCCAATGAGGTCGAGCGCCGGTGTCCGGTTCAAACCTTGTTGCGTAGAGCGGGCGTTCCGACCGAGAGTACGTGGAGCGCGCGCGTTCTTTAGAGGAACCACGGTTGGGCCGTTTATCCGTAGTTGCAGCGTTTCTTGAGGGAGATTTGAGCGATGACCGAAAGATTTTTGATTAATGCAACGCACGCGACGGATGATCCGGATCGTGCCACGATAGCACTCGTAATGGCCAACGCCGCATTGAGCTTGGGTAAGGATGCCGTCCTCCTTTTGGTAAGCGAAGGCGCGAGGTTAGCGGTACCCGCGGTCGTGGATGCCATTCGCGAGCCAGGGTTTGCCACATTGCGAGAGTTGTTCGACCAATTTTTAGAGTCGGGTGGCCAGGTATGGGCTTGTTCGCCGTGTGTGGCTAAAAGAGGTTTAGCATCGGAAATCGATCCGCGCGTGACCCTGACGGGAGCGGTGGCAGCACTGGCATGGGTTGCGGACAATGGGTCGAGCCTCTCCTTTTGATTGATCTTTACAGTTCCGGCTTGAAGGTTTGTGGCCGATAGTTTGCCACGCCCTGGTCGCAGTATGGACTACTGCGCTTGCGAATGATTAAACATCTGAAACAGAGTCGGGAATGCGTCGGCGGGAGTGCCGGTCGTAACCTGATAGAGTTGGCCGTGATGCCATACGTCGAGTACGGTAAGCGGCCCATTTTTATTGAATGCGGTGTGGACCCACACGGCATGTCCCTGGATTGCCACCCAGGCCGCGACGGTGGTGTTAGTGTGGGCTGCGGCACGCAATTGGGTCCAGTAGGTAGCGGGAAGTTCAGCTGGCAGGGTCTCTCGAGGGGGGCGTGCACTCACCAAGTCGCCTCCGGTTACCGTCAAAAATGGAGTGTTCATCGGATCGACCGTTGTCGTTCCTACCGGAGCCACGGTACGGGTCCAACTTACGGAGTATCCTCCGGGATTAAACTGGCTCGAAACCGTGGCATAAAATCCGGCGGCTGGGGCTCTCCAGAAATGTGGTAATAATACGGGAATACTCACATGAAGAGCGGGCTTGGGTAAGGTAATGGACACCCCGGGCTTCCGTGGCATGCCCCGCATGGGCCGAACCAGTTGGGAGGACCACCGAACTTTAGTCAGATACTGGGGTCGTTCGGGACTACTATCGGGATGAGCGGTAAATACCCAAGTACTTAAGGTCGGGGCTCCGGATTGATTGGCTTGGAGCGCATGGTACACCAGCGAAAAAGCCTCGGGCTTAGTCAACGTGGTACGTGCCATGGTGCGAGCCAGCCAAACTAACTCGCTGGGCGGGACCGTCTGGTTTTGGACGAGAATGGTATAGGTTAAGAGACCAATTTTCCAAGTAATGGCACTACCCTGATGGCTGAGCCCATCACTGTGTTGGAGTTGGGTGGCATTCCAGAGTTGATAGTGAAGGGCTCCTTGCTGGAGCGAGGTTCCGCCCAATAACAACGGATGGCGACTGGCTGCGATTAGAAGCCAGGGATGGGGCATTGCGTCGAGAGCAGCAATGGTCGTACGCTGACCAATATTGGACGCAATCCGGGCCGGCGCGTCTTGGCTACTAATCGCAATCCAATACACCGCACGTGGTGTGGTCGGGGGGTGAATGAGGCTTCGCGGAACGGTACCGGTACCGGCTCGGACGATAGGAACCACCCGAGGCCCGGAGGTTTTGAATGAAGCGACCTGGGTAAATGGTAAAAAGGTCGGAACATGGATGGCTCGCACGTGATGTTGGGTCAGATAAGGGACGGCCAAATTGAGCGCGCTGGCGGTGCCGATAAAAGTGGGGCGGGGTGCTGCATGGATATTGCTCGGATTTAGACCATATCCGATTCCAGCCGCAACCACACCAGCCGCCAATGCCAGGGAGACGTAACGGACTCGGCGCGGCGCAGTGAGAGGAGCTGAAGGCTCCTGCGCTTGCATCACGCGCGTTGTAAGGTCCGAGAGATCTGGTACTGGGACGAGATCGAGCCGATGGTGTAGGCTCTCTCGAATCCGGTCGGCACTAAGTTTTTCAAAAGGCGATTTCAAGAGGACGGTTCCTCCTCCCGGGCCAATTTTTTACGGATGCGAGCCAATTTTGTCTTGAGAAATGTCGCGGTGGTCCCCATAATTTCCGCCGCTTCTTTGAGCGGTAACTCATCGTAATAGACTAAGACCACAGCGAGCCGATCTTTCGGATTCAGGGCTTGAATCCGAACCCATAACTCCTCGCGCGGGTCGTGTTCGTCTGTGACAGCGTTCGTTCCGGGTAATAACCGTTCATGGTCCCATATTTCCTTTAGAGCGTCCCCTTGCCGTTTTTGACGGCGGGCCTCATCGATACAGAGTCGGGCTGTCACCTTGTAGAACCAACCGGGACTCATAAAGGATTCCGCATTTCTTTGTAGCTCCCGCCAGTATCGGATAAAACACTCCTGGACCACATCATCAGCCACCTCCCGGCTGGACAACATGGCGTACGCAAAACGATAGAGGCGGGGACCCATCCGCTCGATGGTTTCCCGCAACACGTCGTCATGGAATTCCTCGACGCGATGAGTGGAGCCCCCATGGGCCGCCGGTCTTGTTGTCATGGGTCAT
>JAKBXD010000367.1 GCA_021840785.1 Pseudomonadota bacterium | reverse complement strand
TTTCAACGACTCAAGCTGAAAAATGGTTTTCTCGATAGCGTTGTTGAATGCGTTAAAACTCAGTAAGCCGATCATGGCAATAAAAAGTCCAGATGCGGTGGCAATCAGCGCATCTGCGACACCGCCGGTAACGGACGCAGGATTATGACCAGGCGCCGCGAGAATGGAGAACGCGTGAAACATACCGAGAATGGTACCGAACAGGCCCAGAAGGGGCGCCAGGGTGACAATGGTGTCCAATATCCAAAGGCGCTTATCCAGGCTTGGTGTCGTCAGAAAAATGGCTTCATCCAAACGGTTCGCAAAGGCTTCACCACGGGCGCTGCCGTAGTGATGAATCAAATTGAAATGCCGGAGCGCTACACCCAACAGAGACTCTTCGGGAAGCCCCTTAGACAAAACCACCAGATCTTCCAGATCAGGGCGCCGCAACTTGCCGCGGGCGGATATTCCCCAAAGGATTTTCTTACCTTTGCTGATGGCGTTACGAAGATACCAGCCCCGATCGAAAATCACGGCAAGCTCGACCACGAAAAGGAGCATCAAGATGTACAGAACACCATCTGAGTAGTTGGCAAGGTGTACGAGATAACTGAACGAGATCATATAAACTCCATCACAAGGTGATTAACAAAACTCTCTGGCATAGACTAGGCATAAAACATGCCATTGACACCCATTGAATATACCGCCATTAAAATCATGCACTTGTCAAAAACCGATAAGTTGGCAACTTCTTTGTTGGTGCAGCCAATGCTGTATTGCACTATAATGGTGCAGCCTTCATGTTCGTCCAAAAAGTTCTTTCATAATCATGATGAGCGCATCTTTGGATACGGTAAAGTTCTTTTTTTGTGTGATACGTATTCATAAAACGCAACAGTTTAAAGACCTGTCTGGCTCGCTATTGACGGCTCCTCCATCGCTTCCAGCCGCGCCGTTACCAGTCGTGGTACGCGTAACCCGCACGGAGTACGCAGAAAATGAGTTCATACCTAATCAGAGAGAGGAGAGATCCGTTGCGGATGACTTGTGATCGATGCCCAATGATTTTTTCAACTAAACATTATTGCTGCTAGGGGCGCAAGCGCCTTGAACCAGACGGAGGGTTAGGCATACAGTTCAATGGCGTCATTCTTCTCCAGCGCATCGGCAAAATCTCGCTCGGTGGCAGAGTCGTACACCACGTGCTCGTAGACGGATTTCTCCGTATCCGCCAGCACGTTTAAGGTAGCCTGTGAGTTCTTCCTGGTCGACTTCAGTGGCTGCCCGGTTACCAGATCAGAATCCAGGTGTAGGGAAAGCTACTCCCAGCTGATGGTCAAATCATATATTCCATAGCTATATGAAATTCAGGAGTATATTAAACGCAAGGCAGAGGAGGAGCAAAGCGAATATACGTTTGAGTCGGCGCACGGGAAGACGATATGATAAATGAACGCCAAACGGCGCGAATAGCACTGCGGCACTCGCTATTCCCAGCATAGCCGGCAAGGAAACATAGCCCAAACTGGCCGACGGCAATCCGGGCCGCTGAAATCCGGATACAATGAAACCAATGGTGCCAAAGATCGCCAGCCCAAACCCCAAAGTCGTTGACGTGGCTATGGCCCGACGCAAGTCCATGTTACACCAATTGAAGAATGGAACCGTGAGCGTGCCACCGCCAATCCCCAACATCGCGGAGAGCGCACCAATACCCGTACCAATGCCCAAAAGGGCCAAGGGGCCAGGCAGGGCACGATAGGGCGCTGGCCGCCATTCAAAAAACATTTGCACCGCCGCCGTCGCTAAAAATACGCCGAATATTGCTTTCAATGCCTGTCCGGGAATCATCCCTGCCAGATAACCGCTGATGAGGCTCCCGAGAATGGTCGCCGGAGCAAGCTTTCTGACCAGATTCCAGTCAATTGCTTTTCGTCTGTGCTGAGCATGTATTGCCGACATGGAGGTAAATATAATTGTTGACAGGGACGTCCCGATTGCCATATGTGCTGCCATGCCTACGGGTATGGCGAGAACACCAAAGATAAAAATCAGGATAGGGACCAGGACGATCCCGCCGCCAACTCCTAGCATTCCTGAAATTATGCCCGCGACTGCTCCGGAAAGTAAATAAAGCCAGACGATGTTCATGCTCGTACTCATCGTTATTTAGAGTCCTGAAAGCATCGCGCTAACCCATGAAGGGGCAAGCCGATCACGGGCGTCGTCGCCAAGCCGGACCCCAACACCCAGATCATGCAGAGCATACCGGGGCGCATGCACCGGTCCCGGTTGAGGACTGGCGCCACTCCAAAGGTTTCCCGATGGTGAATCTCCAACGCAGTGCCGTTACTCACGGGGTTAGGCATAGATCGGTAGTGTCTGGTCTTAAAATACTATTTTCACCGTCCCAAAGAACGAGCGTGGCATCATAGGCTCTGCAACGAGGTAGTTGCCAGGCTGATTATTAATATAGGGGAACTGCTTTTCAAGAACCGACGCTTCAGAGTTCAATAGGTTCACCCCGCTCAGGCTGAACGTCACATTTTTAAACCCGTACTGATGTATTCGAAAGGTATGCGCAAGGTTGAAGTTCATGGTCGCATAGGCGGGCATACTGATAGAAGTTGGTGCACCC
>JAKBXD010000366.1 GCA_021840785.1 Pseudomonadota bacterium | reverse complement strand
TCGCTGACCGTCCCTGCCCCTACACACGCTGCATTTTGCGCGTAGTGTCGGAGCAAACGCCCAAGGACACTACAGGCGCTGCTGCAGCAGCCAACCGCGAGGTCAGGCGCTCCAAGTCGCCCGACTCGCCTCAGTACTCGCCTACCACATCGGCCTCCAGCGGCCACGAGTCTGAGGGTGAGGGCGAGGAGCTCACCACGTTTGCGGCCACAAACTCTCTCTGTGCCAGAAGGTTCCACGGTCCGCTACCTTGATCACTACGATCACCTACCATGAGCGACCCAGCGAACGAGCAGTGGATGGCTCAACTTCAGCAGCAGCCCGATCTGCCCGCTGACCCTGTTGCGCAGCAAATCGCAATGGAAGCCGCGCAACAAGCTGCTGCACAGCACGCTGCTCAGCAGGCTGCTGCGCAGCAAGAGGCAGCTCGCCAAACGGCTGCCCCCAATGTCACCGCGCTCATCACGGATCTGTATAACAAGCTTCGCCAGCAGGACGATCTGCTGCAAGCGTTGTCCGCGCGAGCTTCTGCTTCCGAGATCCCCTCGGCAGCCATGGCCTCCGGCCCAAGGCTGACAGTCCGCCTAGCAGAGCCGCGTCGCTACTCTGGCCGACCGTCAGAGGACCCTGAGGAGTACCTGAACTCGGTGGAGCAGTACTTCCTACTGGGTGGAATCCATGGTGAGCACCAGCGCATCATGCTGGCTGGTCAGTACCTGGAAGACAGTGCCCGTGACTGGTACCTCATCGCCTTCGAGGCTTCCCAACTCGTGTCACGCCCAGGCGCCTACACCTGGACTGGCTTCAAGGACGCGCTGCGCAAGCGCTTTGTCACGCGCGACCCGGCTGACACAGCTCGTGCCAAGCTGTTCCGCCTGCACCAAGGTCGCATGAGCTTGCGGGACTACACCCTGCAGTTTCAACACCTTGCTACTCGCGCTGGTACCATCACCGATGCCGACCTCAAGGTGTTGTACCTAGACAGGATGGACCCTGCCATCGCCACACAAGTTGGCCTGCGCTTCCCCGCCACACTTACAGACGCGATCACCATGGCGGAACAGACCCTGGTGCACTCGCGCCCCATCACCGAGCACCGACGCCCGCCACCCTGGCAACCGTCGCGCCCACACCGCTCAGGAGCCACCCCGATGGAGTTAGGGGCCGTGGTGCGCAGAGCCTCCGATGGCCAAAAAAAACGCCGACAAGGACGCTGCAAGACCTTGGCGTGACTCGCGATCAGTACGAGGCTCGCAAACGCACAGGCGCCTGCCTGCGGTGCGGCGCCCAGGGCCACCTGATCAAAGATTGCCCGCAGATGAACCGCGGCCCAGGCGGAGGCACCCGCCTGCGCTCCCACCAGACCCGCTAACCGCCCCGCCGGCGGCGCCGCGCCAGCGCATCTTGGCTGCCGTTGCCTCAGGAAATGGCACGCTGGTGTACCGCATGCTGGTGCGGGACCAGGAAATCCTGGTCATGGTTGACTCTGGTGCGACTGACTCGTTCATGAAAACTGATGTGGCGCGGCGACTGGGCCTCGCTGTGACCCCAAAGGCCACTGCCGACCACATCGAGGTGGCGGACGGCAGTATCATGTCGAGCACACAGGTGGTGCACACACCTTACTCCATGGGCAGTCACACCAGTGACGAGGTGTTCCACCTCTGTGCCCTCTCTGAGTCCCTGCCTTTTGATGCCATCGTGGGGCGTAAGTGGCTGACGCGCCAAAACCCCCGCATCAACTGGCGCACAGGGAGCATGACCCTCGCCAACCTCAGCACCAGCAGTGTTGGGCGGTGGACGCGGGTCGCCCCTGTGCACCCGCCTGCAGGTGTCAACTCACTCCTGGTGACGGCCCTTCAATTTCGCCGGGCCGCCTCCAAGCCTGACGCACAGGTATTCGGAGTATACCTGACATCTCTGGCGGGGGAGGAAACCGCTCGACCAGCAAACTCGCTGCAAGAGCGACTGCAAGCTGTGCTCAAACGCTTCCCCAAAGCGCTGCCGGAAGGGGATTACGCCCCACCGTATCCTCCTGAGCGTACCGTTGAACACACAATCGAGCTGAAACCCGGCAGTTCACCTCCTAGTCGGCCTGCTTACAGAGTATCGCCACCTGAAGCAGAGGAGATGAAAAGACAGGTGCTTGATCTGATGGAGAGAGGTTGCGTCCAGCCAAGTGCCTCGCCCTTTGGCGCTCCTGTGCTGTTCGTAAAGAAGCCAGATGGCTCTCTGCGCATGTGCGTGGATTACAGGGCCCTGAACTCAGCCACCATCAAGAACAAGTATCCCCTGCCCCGCATCGATGACTTGCTAGACAAGCTAGGTGGAGCAAAAGTCTTTAGCAAGATCGACCTTGCTTCTGGCTACCACCAAGTGCGGATTGCTGAGGCTGATATCCACAAGACAGCCTTCATCACGCCCTTCGGGCTGTATGAGTTCAAGGTCATGCCCTTTGGACTCTGCAACGCCCCGGCTACCTTCCAGCGCATGATGAACAACATTCTCATGCCATACCTGGGCAAGTTTGTGCTGGTGTATCTGGACGACATCTGCATCTACTCCCAGAATGAGGAGGAACACCTGGAACACATTGCTAAAGTACTGAGCCTCCTGGAGGACAA
>JAKBXD010000365.1 GCA_021840785.1 Pseudomonadota bacterium | reverse complement strand
ACCCGTTAAGGTAGCGCGGTTCACGTAGCCGCCCAAGCAAGGCAGGACGAACCCACTTTGGCAATAACTTAGGGCAGGCAGAACAGCCCTTGAACTCTGCCAGGGACTTCGCTTTGGCCATCTTTGACGGCGAGGCGGTAGCCCCCATGCTGTCATCACACTCTGGGTATATCCAGAACCCTAGTCATCCTCATAGTCGAACCATCACTCGGCGCGGCTTAATTAGCCCGCAGAAGAAGTATCACTGCTGGTGGCACTTGCGTCAGGTGCCGCAGATTCCATCGGCATAGTAGCATCGCTGCTGCTGTTCGTGGTGGTGGTCGCCGGGGCAGCGGATTCGGTGGTGGTAGTGTCACTACTGCCAGAAGCAGCAGTGGTATTTTCCTTTTTAGCACACGCCGAAGCAAGCGCGATGGCACTGGCGACAAGGATGATCCGGGCAACAGGCTTAATCTTAGCAATATCCAACATGTTTTAAACTCTCCTTACGTAGGTTACACGAGATGACAGCGTCAGTAGCTAAATGGTATAGCGCAAATGACATCAGCATGGTAGCACTAATTTCTCCTGTGCCAAATACCACCGATCGCAGCGCAAGCAAACGCTCACAGACCAAACGTGCTACAATCGCCACATGATCAGTGGCGTGAACCCATCTGATACCCGAAGAGCAGTTTGACCGTGGTGTCGATACCAGTCCTTGTGCGTTCAGCGATATCACGAATAAACCGAGGGTTATGCCGTTTTGCATGACCTGTTCGCGCAGATTACTGGCGATTATAGAATGACAGATAGGCCGTCAGTCCCCCTAGCGTTAGACCTGCCAGCACATCCACCGCCACATGCTGACGTAAGGCCAGGGTGGAATATGCGATACCAACACACCATATCCAATTGAAGAGGAGTACCCACAGCGGTGCGCTAAAGCGGCGTAGCAAGTGATGTAACCAGATACCCGAAAAAACGGCGGTGGCGACATGCAGCGAAGGGCAGGCATTGCCAGAAGCATCCATGCTTTTAAGGAAATCCACGTCGGGATAATGAGCCCAGTCGATATGGCTTGCGGGTACCACCGTGGGCCAGAAGTAGAAGATGATCAGTCCTACAAGGCATGTCCCGGCAACGGCCACGCCGTAGTCATACAGCTCGCGCCGCGTTGCTAGCAATGCCGGGGGAAGGGAGACATAGACCCACAGTGACAGATATATGGGCAACGCCAGAGGTTGAAAGCCGATCAGATGATCCAGCAAGGTCCTTGGCATCACCGTTGGCGGATAGGCAGGGTCTTTGAGCAAATAGAAGTAGGCACCGAAAAATAGGCTAATGAAAAGCGTCGTTCCGATACTTTTGAGATACACATGCCTGGGTATTACCACTACGACTTGACGGTACCAGGGCGTCTGCTGACTATTTTCGTTCAAGTCTTGATCTCCAGAGCCGGTTAAGCGCTAGTGTAAGTGTATCGCGGTAAGGATACCCATTACTGGACACCCCCGCACAGATCCCGACGGGTACAATTCACGCGCCGGGATCCCACCTTGGGTGCTTTGACGGCAAGCCTCTGATTTGGCCAACAACACTGGGTCCGGCGCGGATGAGCGCACGCACGATGCCAGCGGTTTATGCTACTTACCCGGGCCAAAGAATATAGTCAGTATCGACATAAACACAAGAGGCATTTGCAAGGTGACCGGCGCCGGGGCATGCGCCTGAAACCCGGCCAGAACCTGCCCGTCTTAGCTCAATATAAAGCACTTTCGCCGGTAAAAGGGCGATAAAAAACCCGGCGAAGCCGGGCTGATCGTCTAAATTAGAGGTTTGTAGTATAGAAAATTCGGAATAGGCAGACCCGCGAACGCGGTTTTATTTTACAACGATCTTGCCAAACATGCCCGTTGCCGCATGACCAGGGATCTGGCACACGTAGTAGTATGTGCCCGCTGCCGGGCGCCAGGTGAAGTCCGTGTATCCGAACCCCCCACTCTTGGGAACCGGACTAAATCCCGTACCTGCGATAATGGGGTCGATGACCGGCATAACTGCATAAGGCGGTCCCTTCTTGGTAATGTCTAAACTATGACCAAATCCCTTGTTGGTGTTGATGAAGGTGATATCCACGGTGGCACCTGCGGGGATATCCAAGGTCGGATTTTTGACGTCATGAATTTCAAAGCTGGGGAATGGAAACCCCGGAAGGACGGCTGCCGCGACCACATGCACGGTTTTGCCGCTATAGGTTACCGTTTTGCCACTGACTTTCCCGCTATCCTTGGCCAACAAAGCTTTCACTTGCGGCAATGTAGCCATTTTCCAGGAGGTATCCAAAGGGGCTGCCATTGCGGTACTGATACCCAGAGCCGCGGCGAGAATGGTGGAAAGTCCTGCGGCGACATGCCGACCCTTGTGCATCGTGGGTTTAATCTGTGTGTTCATGACCTTGTTCTCCTCAATCCTTCTTGTTAAACAGTCACTATTTTGTTGATGGCACAATACGGTGACCGAGCTATGCTCGAAAGTGGTGTACGGGCGCGTTACAACTGGCTTGAATGAGGTGGCGTACTGTTGCTACAAAGGGTTTCCGACTCAAAGAGCAACATAAGGAGTACGCCGTGGAAAAGAATACC
>JAKBXD010000364.1 GCA_021840785.1 Pseudomonadota bacterium | reverse complement strand
CGTGCTTTCCTCGCTTCGGGCACGGAGACTACAGCACCAGCCACAAGGGTAGCGGCGGCAATGCACCAACCCGGCAAGAAAACGCCAACCTTAAAAAGCGCAGCGGTTTAAGCGAGGCCCCGGACAACCTTTTTTAAGAAAAACGCTCGCTTCAGCCCATTCACAGCCTTCCGTGGATGATTCCCTATCGACCGGACTAAAATCCGCAAACAAGGCCCTTTCTGTGGACGCGATTTCTCCGGTTCACCGCAGTGATGCCGATACTCGCAAATTTTTCTAAAAAATTCTTGACGGCTCACGACGACATCACTAACCCCATCATAGCCATTGGCCTGTTACACCGACGCTTCGCCGTCAAGAATTTTTTCATCTTTTGTCTTTTCATCTTTTGTCTTTTCATCTTTTGTCTTTTCATCTTTTGTCTTTTCATCTTTTCAATCTTCTATCTTTACTTCTTACTCTTTTCTTCTTTCACTCTTTCAATTTACCCACCCCCGTTCCCCTCAAACAAACTTCCTCAGCTTGCTGAGAGAAATTTGTGGTCGAGGAAGGGGGTTTCGGGACCGTAGGGGCCGAAACCCCCTTCCTCGTGGGGGATGCGGGGGTGGGTAACAGCACAGTCATAAGCAGTGCTGATTAATCGTACTGATTAACATCGCTACAATGATTACGCTAATATATTGTGCTATTTAATAGAGCTATTTAATTGGCATGCGATTGTGCTATCGTAAAATCCCTTTCAGGAGGGCTTTTGGACAAGCCAGACGGACAATAGCCATGTTCTTTTATCCTCCTTTAGCGCCCCAGTTGTGTCAGCGTTTCGCGAATTTTCTGCATGGCCTGCTGTTCCTCTACGCTGATCACGGTTCCGCCATTCATCAAATATTGCGGGGCGTTTTTCAAACTCGGGTTGGCCTGTTCGGCCAGCTGGTGGATTGTGTCGACGCGTTCCGCTATCATTTCGGAGATCAGGGTCGCCGCACTTTTGCGGTACAAAATGCATAAGTAATTCAGCCGATCGATAGCCTGCTGACCGATGCGAAAACTGGTTGATTTTGTAGTGGACATAGTTTCCCCTCCTACCTCAATGTTTTGTCCTGTTTCCTAACCCTTTCACAATTTTTCAAGGTATTTCGCTTCGGTTCCCTCTCGAACGGTCTTTCATTACCGTAACCACGTTAGCGAACCCTACCATGTCTCACAGGGTCTATGCCCGACCAATCCTTCGTTCAGCTTGACGTGCGGTAGTAAGACGTGGGAGCCGGACTCGTATACGGGGTCATTTCACCGAGTGAAAGCCCAACAGGAGGGATACGACTTCCCACGCTCGAGACAGAACCGAAGCCTATCCATCTTTACGCGGCGGTCGACACCTCCCCCATGGGGAACAGCCGCGCCGCATCATACGCCTGTCCGTGCTTCATGCACGCCCAGGCCACCCGGAGGAGCTTCGTCGCGACCGCCACCATGGCGGCTTTCGGGGCGAGCGGATGCGCCGCCCGTCGGGTGAGCGACTGATACCATGCCTTCCACTGGGGATCCTTGGCCACCGCGACGCACGCGGCCTGATACAGCACGGCACGCGCGGCGGGACGTCCCCGTTTGGCGATATGCGTTTGGCCTTGGTGGTGTCCCGAGCTGGTTTGGGTGAGATTGAGTCCCGCCATTTTCTGCGCTTGGCGAGCATCTGAGAATCGGGACAAGTCCCCCAACTCGCCCAACACAGTGGCAATGACCTGGGGCCCGAATCCCGGAATGCTGAATAACGGCTGAGCAGGAGCCAAGTCCTCTAAAATGGCGGCTTGCTCGGCTTCAATGGCCGTTTGCGCGGCGAGCGCCGCGCGCCAACTCCGAAGATAGGAGGCGAGTTGGAGACGCGCAGTCGCCCGGCCTACGGGAATCCCAATGGAGTCCACGGCAGCCTGGTGCAAGGCGTGGGCGCGTTTGGCGCCGACGCGATTTTTGGTGGCGGCCTTAAACTGGTCCGTAATCGCATCCACGGACTGCGCTAACACCAAGTCCGGCGTCGGTAGCGTATCCAGCGTCGTCAGCGCCGCTTTCCCATCCCACGCCTTGAAGACCGTGAAGAATTCAGGAAAGGATTGATGGAGCCAGCCGGCAATGCGCGCTCGCCATCGCATGACATCCTGGTGGTGCTGCCGACGCGTCACCGCCAACGTGGCCAGCTGGGCCAGCGCGCCGCCGCGTGGCTCCCACCGGAACCACCGGCCATCATAGACGAGTCGGGCGATGACCCGGGCATCCTTGGCGTCGGTCTTGGTCGGGGTATTGTCATCCAATTCCTTGAGTCGATGGACGTGAGCCGGCTGCACCAGCACCACCTCCGCGCCTTGCGCGCGGAGCCAATGGGCCAACCCGAGCCAATAGTGACCGGTGGACTCCATGCCAACGCGGACCACCTCGGACGGCCGCCGCTCCCACATCGCCTCAAATCCCGCACGGGTATTGGCGAACCGAAAGGCTTTACCGACAGGCCGCCCGTTCGTGTCCAGCCATTGCACATAATGCCAGTCCTTCGCCACGTCGATGCCGCCCACCCCCAGTCCTTGCTTTCCTCCGTCGCTCTGCTCTACACTGTGCTTAGCCATTTAACTGTGCCCCCCTGAATT
>JAKBXD010000363.1 GCA_021840785.1 Pseudomonadota bacterium | reverse complement strand
GTGCTCGCCGCGTAACCGTTTGTACCACAAAAGCCGACGTGCTAATTCCCGAAGCCGCGGCCGCCTCCTCCAACAACAGTTTCTGCTCATGCGACAGGCGCACGTCCAATCGCGTCTCCTTGCGCGCCGTGGTTTCCGCTGTATTCATCCGTCTCCCCCGCTTCCGCCTAACCTCTTTGATCTTAAATGTACGGTAATTGTCCATACACGTCAACCTCCTATCAACCTCATAGTATGGGCAATCCCTAGGAAAGTATTCTGCTGCTCAGGAGGCGGCGACCGACCTCCACCGCCATGACAACCAGGTCCAGCATCCATCAAAGGCAGTTCGAGTATGTGGTGGGCTCAATCCCTTCCCCGTCCAAATCATCAACGTCTCGGCTCGCGCACGTCGGCCGACTTTGACCTGCCCCCAAGCCAGTCGTCTACACTTGGCCGTATGGGCCGGATCTACATGCAGAGTCCACGGGCTTTGGACCTGTTCCTGGTTTCGTGCCTAAGCCGACGCCCCCGAATCCAGAAACCGTCCTGTCACCACCAGCTTAGGGTGCGACCAACTCCACCTTGATTCGGTCCGGGTCCTCAAAGTAGAGCGTATAATGGTCCGGTCCCCCGGCAAAAGGATGGCGATCCTCATAGAGAAGCCGAAGGCCGCGCGACCGAACCTGATCGGTCAACACATTGACCTGGCCTCGCGACTCAGCCCACAAGGCCACGTGGTTCAGGCCCACCCGGCCCCGGTGATATGGCACATCCGCATGCCAGTCCAGAGCCTGCACGAACACTAAGTAAGTATCATTCAATCGCCAGCTGCGTCCGGCGTCCCATTCTTGGAACGGGACATACCCGAGCTCCGTGAGAAACCATCCCCAGAATTCCGTAGAGCGTGCAAGGTTGGAGACATAAATTTCGACATGATGAAGACCTTTCAAGAAATTTGGCCTCCTATTCTCATGAATCCCTCCGGCAGAGCCGTCTCGCATGGACTGTACAGGAGAACCGGCAAGAGAGAGTACCCCAGGACCATTTGCACTCGTACAAGCCTTGCGGCGCTTTCGCCGCCGAATATCCGTCATTGCTGCCGTCAACCATTAACCCTTTTAGGTTCGGTTTTCCCGGTGACACGATCCGCTCGCACTAGCTGTGATTGGCTAATTCTAAAACTCTATGAAAAGTGAGGGAAACATAGCGGTGCCGCCATTTGTGCCCAGATTGACACCGAACCAGCGCTACTACGAATCCATCGTGCGCCCGATCATTGCCGACGCATTTCCGAGGCTTTTCTACGCCGCTGCTTTGATCGGATACGGATCGGATGTGCTCGGATACGACACGGAGCGGTCCACCGACCATGAGTGGGGGCAGCGTTTACTGATATTTTTAGACGAATCCGAGTTCCACGCCGTGAGCGCCGCCCTCGATGAGCAGTTACGCAAGCATTTGCCGCCCACGTTCATGGGATACTCCACCGCCTTTAGTCCCAAGGATCACCTTGGCGTACGGGGCTAGCCAGTAAGGCCGTGGCAGGAGACGTGGCGCACCACATCGACTTCTGGACCGTGCGGCAATTTTTTGCCGCAACGCTAGGCTGGGAACCGCCCTCACCGCTGTGCCCGGCCGATTGGTGGATTAGACACCCTCTTCGTGGCAGCCCCCGTATCCTGGCGCAGTGTCCTCCAACAATATGTGGGGCAACTCCGCCATCGCTATCCCGACAAGCAGGCGCTCATCGCATACGTTTACGTTGAGTCTGGGGTACCACAATTAGCGCGCATGTATCAACGCCGGGTCACCAGTTATCGATCGTTTGGTTACCACATTGAGAAATCGTGAGCCTTTCACCTGAAAGCGCGCCTCAAGCGGACCGTGTCTTCGAATCCTTCAGAAGAGCCCGACAAAGAATGGACGGACTACCGTCGATACTCGCCCATCTGGTGGCCATTGGATAACGAATCCAGAGATTCTCATGGTGACGGCTCGTGGTGACGGAATGCCTGTTTTTGGCACCTATGAGGGATTTCCCTCGAAAGTTCCAAAAACCGGATATCCTTGCTACGTAATGGATGGCGGGGATATGTGGGAATCGAACCCACCGCCGACTTCTAAAGTCGGCCATTGGATTTGAAGACACAGGAGGACCCGTCATTACCATCTATGGAATAGGATGAAGTAATTGAAATACGGGGATTTGGACGATTTGCGCTGTCTATCGCATCTCTGCAGAATCCCTATTTCCATCCGCTCTTGGTGACGGAATGGTGACGGGTATTGCTCTGGCTCTTCTCTGTCTCTCCCAGATACGAGGGCCACGTCCGGACCATGAAGTGTCATAGATCAAACAACCGCCGCAGTCCCTCTTCAGTCTTTTGCTGCAGCGTCTCTGGTAAAGTACCTAATTTTCGACGAATGATTCGCGAGCTCAAAGTCATCAGTCGGTGGAGGCGAATGGCGGACGCGACTCGTAGGCCCGTCTGCGCGAAATCCTCGTCGCTGGGCAAAATAACAATATCGGTAGGATCCAACTCTCCGGGAACTTGACTCGTAATAAAGGCCACAACCACATGGTCATGGCTACCCAACCGTTCTGTTAGGCAGAGGGCTGGACGGACCTTTGTCGCCGCCAGATCATCA
>JAKBXD010000362.1 GCA_021840785.1 Pseudomonadota bacterium | reverse complement strand
CGTGCCCTGATTCTCCCCCATCACGGTTTGCAACGCCAAAAACCCCTCTGGCGACTCCATGCTGGTGACACCGACCAGGCCGTGTCGTGCGAGTTCATGCATCCCTCGCCTTAGATCGCGTAGGTTATCGGTGGCCGATGGTGGTGTCAGTCGTTGCAGGACCCACGCCACCTGATTTTCTCGCACCACCCCGGTGGGTCTCCCATGGGCATCACGTTCAATGACTCCTCCGGCCACAGGACAGGTCTCATTGGTGAGTCCCACCATCAATAGGGCTTCTTGATTGAGCCAAATCGAATGATGGTCATGACTGGTTAAGATCACCGGATGTCCATGAGAGACCCGACTAAGGTCTTTGGCATTCGGTGCACACGCCCAAGCGGACGCGCTCCACCCCGCCCCCAGGACCAGCGCTCCAGGGGTGTCGCGACCACTGACCCATTGCTCGACCTTAGCCAAGACGTCGGGATAGTCCGAGTCCGGATCCAGGTGTAATTGACCAAGGCTTTGACCATAGGACAAAAGGTGAACGTGGCTATCCCAGAAGCCTGGGGTTAAAAATGCCTCCTCACAATCGACCACAGCATCGCGGGCGCCACGGTGGGCCAAGAGTGATGCCGATCCAATCTCAATAATCATGTCCTGTTCGGTCACGAGCACGCTATCTTCGGGACCATGCCAGCTAAAGTGGGTCCAATATGTGTATCCCAAACGGTAAAGCCTCCCCACCGGATGGTTTAGGCCAACCCTCGATGGACACCCCCATCAATGTCAACGCTGGTGCCGGTAATCAAGGAGGCCTGGTCCGATAATAAGAAACCTACCACATTTGCCACATCTTCGGCGGAGGGAAGTCGGCCGAGTGGAGCTTTGTTTCGCATTTCTTCCAGCATGGAGTCCACGGAGATATTGCGTTTGGCGGCGTGCGAAGCGGCCATTTGGCGCAGCAGATCGGTTTCGGTAGCTCCGGGATTAACATTCACGAATCGAATCTGAAAACCCGCAAGGTCGTCCGCTAGATTTTTCATCACGGCTCTTAAGGCCGCATTGACCGCACTCGCTATCGCCAGGTTAGGATTGGGGTCTTTACCAGCCACTCCGACCAGATTGACTACAACCCCACCTCCAGACTCTTTTAGTAAGGGAACGGCGGCCCGCACCAGCGCCAGGTATCCCCAAAACTTGACGTTGAAGTCTTCATGCCACTGCGCCCACGAGGCGTCTAAGGCGGACGTCACCCGGGCCCCACCGGCGGCATTCACCACGTAATCCACCCGACCAAAGTGCGCCCTGGCCTCCTCAACTATCCGATTGGCCACCCTCTCGCTCCCATCAATCTGGCTTCGACTGGCGACCGCCTTACCCGGGCCCATCTCATTCAACTGATCCACAGTCGCCTCCAGCGTGGCATGCTGGGCGATCGCTAAAACGTTTACGCCACGCCGCACCAAGAGTTCTGCCACAGCCCGACCAATTCCTCGACTGGCGCCGGTAATAATAGCAACACGACGGACCGAAGACCCCTCGATTGGCATCCGCTCAGCCCTCCTCCCATTTTCTGCGCACCCCCCAGCAATGGCACCTAGACCATGCGGAAGAAGCCACATATCCACGATATGAGAAAGTCCGAGATTTGATGAGCCCAGGATGCCGAACGCGTCAACTCCGAGCGTTTAATGAGCAGGCCATAAAGACTCCCGAACTCTTGTCGGGTCCGTTTTGGTTTCGCGGAGAAAGGGCCGCGTGGAACCGGGAAATCCGGGTCGTTATCCCATCGTGTGCGTTGGTAGGTTCCACTGCCCACCTCCATGTACCCCTCTGGGCGGTGATCTTTCGAGTGCCCCCGTGTCAATCTCAGCGGGGCCGTCGGCCCCGCTGAGGAGGAGGGACGATCGCCCATGGGGGCATGGGCGGTGGTGTCGACGTGTGCCAGGTCCGTGCGCGTCGGGTGCACCACTTGCATGCGCCACCCGATGGTCGCCAGCAGTGACGAACCATGCTCCGCAAAGTTTTCGAGGGTGCGCGCGAGGGCATCATCATTAAATTGGGACGCCCGAATCGGATCACCCCACAAGAGCGCCAAGGGCAGCGTCTGTGCCCCCTCTTCCACCCGCTCGAGAGGATTGCACATTCATGACCAGAATCCGCAACAGGACACTCGGGGCAGTACGGGCAAGCGCGAGGCCCCAGCGGATGAAAGTGTCCACGACTGCGAGCCAATGCACGCGATCGGCGAACGCCGTGCCACTGTGAGGGAAAAGATACGGATCCTTCTGGATCGGGACGATGGCTTCAATCGTATTTTTTATACACCAAATCTCATTTGCGAGAGTGTGCCGTGTATTTAAATCACAAATTGGAACTTATTTACATTATGAAGCTAGGGTATAATAACGATGAGCGCGTGTGAACGGAAATAGGAGCGTGGGAGGGACAATTATGACGGACCGGCACCAGCGCATTCTGACCGAGGCGATGGCCTTGCCACCCATGGACCGTGCTGAATTGGTCGAGCAATTGCTAGCCAGTTTTGATTTCCCGGCGCGGGCCGAGATTGATGCGGCGTGGAGCACGGAGGCCGAAGATCGTTTGAGGGCGTACGAACGGGGAGACGTGGAGACCCTGCCGGCGGAA
>JAKBXD010000361.1 GCA_021840785.1 Pseudomonadota bacterium | reverse complement strand
AGTGGGTCATCCATTCGAGGTTCCGGGTGGTTCCCCAGGCATCCGCCCCAACCCGGTTCTTTTCCCGATCCCGAAGGCTGACATACAGGTGGGCCACAAAGAATCCCACGGCAACCACATAAAACGCCATACCAACGAGCATAACGTGGAGGTAGGGAGCCCATTGGGTGTAAGGGATGTAGTCCAGGCGACGGGTCATGCCGGCTATCCCGAGGATAAACATGGGCACGAACACCCAGCCGGTACCAAGAACCATAAACCAGAAGAACCACTTTCCCCACTTTTGTTCGAGCTTAAATCCGAATACCTTGGGGAACCAATACTCGACCGCGCCAAACACGCTAGCAGCGATCAGCAGAACCATCATGTGGAAATGGGCGACGACGAAGACTCCGTTGTGCCACATATAATCGCTGCTGGCAAAGGCGTTCATCATTCCCGTCATGCCCCCAACCAATAGCAGGAACAAGGCAAGTAGTGCCCACATCATGGGTAATTCGTAGCGGACGCGCCCTCTATACATTGTGAAAATCCAATTGAACACTTTGACGCCGGTTGGTATACCCACGAGCATAGTGCTTACACTATAGAAACTGTTGACGCTAGGAGCCGCGGCCATGGTGAAAAAGTGGTGTAGCCACACTCCCCACGAAACCCCGCCGATGGCAAACGAGGCGATGACCATGGTGGCGTAACCAAAGAGCGTTTTTTCCGAAAAGGTTGGAATAATCTCCGACATCATGCCAAAGGCGGGGAGAATCAGAAAATAGACTTCAGGGTGCCCCCAAACCCAGAATAGGTCGTTATAGAGCATTAGGTTACCGCCCATCCCGGCCGTGTAAAAGTGCGTGCCGAGATAGCGGTCCATGCCAAGCAACGCCAACGCTACCATAAGCACTGGGAATGAGGTTAATGCGATGAGATTGGCGCTCAGAGAGGCCCAGGTGAAGATAGGCATGCGCATCCAGGTCATACCCGGAGCGCGCATTTTCACGATGGTCGCAATCAGATTGATACTGCCCAGGGTGGTTCCCAGAACGCTCAGCTGAAAGGCCCACAGCCAATAATCGACGCCGACACCGGGACTGTAGGGCAGTTCAAAATAAGGAACGAATCCGTACCAACCGCCGTGTGCGAAGTTCCCAATAAAGAGCGATAGCATGACTAGCGCCGCTCCAGCGGTGGTGAGCCACAATCCCAAGGCGTTGAGATAGGGGTACGCCATATCCCGAGCCCCTATCTGTAGAGGCACGATAATATTCATGATGCCTACCAACAAGGGTGTGGCAGCGAATACTATCATGATCAAGCCATGGGCGGTAAATATTTGCCCAACATGAAAAGGGGTCAGGTAACCATGTACCGCGCCAAGGAATCCAGGTGATTTTGGACCAACCGCAATGGCCTGCTGAGTACGTATCATCAAGGCATCGATGAATCCGCGAAACAGCATCACGAGACCAACTAGGCAGTACATAATTCCAATCTTCTTGTGGTCAACAGTTGTTAACCACTCCCGCCAGACATATCCCCATTTGCCATAGCGAGTGGTCGCCACCAAGATGATGACACCCAGAATGGCGACAAAGATAAATGTCCCAAGAAGAATTGGGTTCTGGTAAGGTATTTGCTGGAGTGTCAGCCTACCCAAAAGAGGGTTCCATGGTCCTTGCAGATGTACCAACATATCAGTAATCCCCCGCTTTTTGCTCTGCGCGCTGTTTTTTCATGTAGTTAACCATGTTTTCGGTCATGGCCATCGGTGTTGGCCACACTTTCCCCCGCATGACTTCCATCACAACGTGGTCAAACAAGCCCGACTGTACGTGGCCAAAAATCTGTTGGTCTCCACCAACGGCGATATATGGCCTTGCAAAGCGATTAAATCCAGCGTACGTGAGACGTTGCGGAGAGCTCTTCGCATGTGCCACCCACTGCGTGAACTGGGTCGGGCTTACTGCTTTCGTCTGAAAATGCATCCACGAGAGCCCGGCGCCGCTATAATCCGCAGAATATCCCACGTAGGTACCTGCCTTGTCGGCCACCATCGCCTGTTTCGTGCGCATGCCGGGCATGACATCGATCATGCCAACCAGTTGTGGAATGATGAAGTCGTTAACCACAGACGTAGACGTCAGACGAAACCGCACGGGAGTCCCTACGGGAACTACCAGTTCATCGACCGATGCGATGTGTTGTTGCGGATATATGAATAGCCAGCGCCAGTCCGTGGCGATGACATCCACCTCGACCGGGTCTCCACCAGCCGCCCGCTGCGCCTTGGTGATGACCTCTGGGTTGTATGGATTGACGTCATAGATGGCCTTGACGGACAGATAGGACAAGACGCCGACTGTTACGAGCGGAATACCCCACACCACGGCCTCTATGGCGTAGGAGTGGCTCCAGCGCGGATGGTAACTGCCATTGCCGCCTTTTCGGTAGCGCCACATGGCCCATAGGGCCAACAGCGTGGTGGGGATGATGATCAACAACATGATCCCCACATCCAACAAGAAGTAGTGGTAAAAGGTATGCGATATCAATCCTTCCGGCTTCAGCAGGAAGAGGCCGCTGCGCGAGCATCCCCCCAGCATGAGTAGGATTGGCGGCAATACCAGCCGTGGCCATGTTT
>JAKBXD010000360.1 GCA_021840785.1 Pseudomonadota bacterium | reverse complement strand
TGGGGGCGAACGTCCCCTCTCCGTTGTACGCGGTATATGCCGGACGATGGCACTTTGGTCCCGCGACTATTACCGCCATTTTTGCAATCTATGTGGCCTTTTTAATCCCGACGTTGCTGGTCGGGGGCCAATGGTCCGACCGCCGGGGCCGTAAACCCGTGATGGTGACCGGATTGGGCCTGGCGATTCTCGGGGCCTTGGCCTTTTTGGGGGCCCAGAGCGCGGCATGGCTGTTCGTCGCCCGGGCTTCTCAGGGGGCCGGGGCTGGCCTGCTCTCAGGGGCTGCCACCGCGTATTTGGCGGAGACTGATGGCACGCGGGGACGGGCCGCTTTGGTGGCAAGCTTGGCCACCGGGGGTGGTACAGCCCTGGGGCCCCTCTTGGGGGGCTTCTTGGCCCAATACGGCCCCGCCCCGCTACGGGTCGTCTATGGGATGGTCTTGGCGGGACTCGTGGTCAGTGCCATCCTCGCATTCCGCGCCCCCGAAACGCGTTCGCGCCAGGGCGAATCCTTTCGTTGGACCCGCCCGCGCATTCCGTCCACCATCCGGTGGTTGTTCTGGCTCGCAGGCGGCACTGCCTTTGTCGTCTGGTCGGTGACGGCGTTCTTTATGTCGTTAGCCCCGAGCTATGTGATGCATCTTCTCCATGTGTCGAACCTGGCCATCGCCGGGGGGGTGGTCTTCCTGATGCTTGCCTCAGCGTCCATCACGCAATTGGTGACGCGCCGTTTGGCGCCAACGGTCGCCATGCCGCTGGGGATCGGACTTATTCTCCTGGCTGTAGGGGGACTCCTTATTGCGGTCCCCGCCCAGGCCTTATGGGTGGTTTTAATGAGTACGATTATCGCCGGGGTCGGTCAGGGCACCGCGTTTCTCGGGAGCATGGCCACCATCACCCGGGCGGCGCCGCCAGCGGTCAAGGCTCAAGTGGTGTCGAGTTTCTATGTGGTTATTTACTGCGGAGTCGGAGCTCCCACCCTCGGGCTCGGTCTGATCGCGCAGCATGTCGGGCTTTATGGCGCGATGTTGTACTATGCGCTCTTTATCGGTATAGTCGGATTGGGCGTGGTGGGCGGATTGTGGGCCCGACGCCGCACGGTGATCACTGCTCTGGACGCCGCTTCACGGCCGTCCTAAGCGGTGTTGCCGTGGAACCGGGGGCGATGATGACAAGGAGGACCTTGGATGAGCGATCCGCAATTGCATCGGGTGGCGGCCCTCATGGGGGACGCCTCCCGGGCGGCCATGTTGGTGCACCTGATGGGCGGTCGGCACTTGCCTGCCTCGGAGTTAGCCCGGATTGCGCGCGTCGCGCCCGCGACGGCGAGTGAACATCTTGCCAAGCTCGTGGAAGGGGGGCTGATTCAGGTTCAACGCCATGGGCGTCACCGCTATTTCGCGTTAGCGAGCCCGGAAGTGGCCCACGTGGTGGAGGGGATCCTTAGCTTGGCTCCCGTGGAGCCCGTGCGGTCGCTCAACGCGGCGACCCACCAAGCCCAACTGCGGGCGGCCCGAACGTGTTACCATCATTTAGCGGGAACTCTTGGAACGGGGCTCACCGATGCGATGATCCGAAACGGATGGCTCGTCTTTGACCCGATCTATGAGACGTTGACGCTCACCGAGGCAGGAACATCTCAAGCGGCGGTGTGGGGATGGCATCTGGATCCGACTCAACGCACACCGCTGGTGAAGCCGTGCCTGGATTGGAGCGAACGGCGCTTTCATGCGGCTGGCCAAGTCGGGCGTGAAATGGCGGCCTGGATGTTTACGCAAGGATGGGTCACCCACCTCGGTTCGGGGCGGGTTGTCCGGGTGAGCGATCAGGGGCGGCAAGCACTCGCCGAATGGTTTGGCCTCGCATGGCCCCCGGCCCATGCCGGTCGGAAAGCGACGGCCAGTGGTGAAAGGAGTCGTTCATGACCTCACGATATGATCACTTTCGGACGCTGCATGTAAAGTCTGGACTAAACATTCCTGTTAGGGCTAATTTCAGGATTTGGCGAACGGGAGCGCCTCCGGTAAGCTAGGGGTGAGCCCGGGGTTTGCCCTGAAAACCTAACTAAGGAGACGCTTATTATGAAGTGTAATTCTCAATGGGCTTTAAATCAACGGGTGGAACGGGTCACGACCGGCACGCTGGTGGTGGGGATTGATATTGGCAAAGATTTTCATGTGGCGCAAACCGCCACCTGTCGGGGTGTCGTGCTGTCTCGCCACGCTCTGCGGGTGTCCAATTCCGCCGAAGGCTTTGCGCACCTGCTCGAGGCGGTGCGGCAGTGGCAGGCCACCTATCAGCTGTCGGATGTCATCGTCGGCATGGAGTCGACGGGGCATTATTGGTTGAATCTGGCGCACTGGCTCACCGATCACGGCCTGGAGGTGGTCCTTGTCAATCCCGCCACGACCAAGCGCAACAAGGAAAATCGGGACAATAGTCCCACCAAGAATGATCCCAAAGACGCCACGGTGATTGCGGATCTGGTTGGCCGCGGGTACTACGCCCCGTATCAGTTTCCAGCCCCGATCTTTGCGCGGCTGCAGGTTTTGGTGAAAGCCCGGGAACGTCTAGTAGGCGATGACACTCGCCTGCAAAATCGCTTGCATGGCTGGCTGGATGTGTGGTTTCCGGAGTACGCCTCCG
>JAKBXD010000359.1 GCA_021840785.1 Pseudomonadota bacterium | reverse complement strand
ATTCCACCGGGCGGCTTTCAGCTGGTCCCGATTGCTAAAAGCCTGCCGCAGTTCAAAATCGTCAAAAATCTCTTCCTGCGCCACGACGTGACCCGCATTATTTGCGCCACTGACGCCGACCGTGAAGGGGAGCTCATCTTCCGCTATATTTACCGGCATAGTACCTGTAATAAAACCGTCAAACGCCCATGGCTCTCGAAGACGACACCCAGTGCTATCCAGACCGCCCTCAAGTCCATGAAACCTCTGAGCGCCTATGACGATTTAGCCGCGGCGGCCGAAGTGCGAAGCCAAGCCGACTGGCTGGTGGGACTCAATGCCACCCGGGTATTCACGCTAAAACATGGACAACCCGGCCAAGGTGCGTTGTCGGTCTGACGGGCCCAAACGCCGACTTTGCAGATTATCGCGGGTAGAGACGCTGAAATTCTGGCTTTTCAGCCTGTTCCTTACTATCAGGTGTCCGTGACGTTTCAGAGCCCACAGGGGCCGTATAGGGCCCTGTGGACGGCTTTGCGCACAGAGGCTGACCATCCTGACCGTCTGTCCGACAAAGCCCTAGCACAAGCCGTGGCTGCCAAGGTGCCACCGGGCACTACGGGTGAGATTCAGTCTATCGAGACAAAGCGCATGACCATTAACCCCCCGCTCCTGTTCAGCTTGGAGGAAAATCGGCTCTAGCGCTAAGCCGAGAACTGGGGTTACGGTATGCCACCGCCTGGCTGTTGCATCATAAGATTCAGTGGGCTATGACCGATCGCAATGCAAAGTACCAGTTGGCCGGATTGGTGGAAAAGGCTCGACGACGCCTATTTTGGAGGAGTCAGTCATGGTGCTGGAAAACGGGGCCGCGGGACGGACCAAGATCCCGTGGTCGTCGGGGTCAGTTTGAACGAAAAAGGCCATCCGCAGTATGCCTTTTTGGAAGCCGTCGAGTCTTTAAAGAAGGAAACGGTGTTGGAAGTGCTTAAACGTCGGGTCGACCAGTACGGGGTGTGGTTGAGTGATGGCGCCGACATCTACGCGGCCGGAGCGAAAGCCCATCAAGCGGATCACCGGGTCACCTTGAGTAGTGATCCCGAGGCGCCCGAGGTCTTTCACTGGGTCAATACGCTGATTAATCTAGCGAAAACGTTTATTGATGGGACCTATCACGGACGCGCCCGGCGCCAGCTCTATTTGGAAGAATTCACCTACCGCTTTAATCGCCGGCATATGGGAACGCGGATTGCCGATCGCCTGCTCCTGGCCTGCCTGGGCAGCCAGCCGCATCCGAACGCGACCTAACGCGGGCGACCGAACCCTAGGTTTACACTTCCCAAGACTAAATCCCCTCCCAGCAGCGAGCAGCGACGGCTCCGTGGGGGGCAGGTAAGTTGTGCCCGCGCAGCTTATCAAATACATCAGAGGTCGCCATCGTGTCACTAGGTGACACATTTCCACGAAAACGCCTGCGGAATTTGTGCCACTTTCTTATCCGAGAGATAAGCCTGCAATCCTACCCGGTGCTTTTGTTTAGTAAGTGTGGTGGAGGCTGTGCCCTGTAACCTGACTTATCTAGGGATGCATGAATACCTACCTTTGCTATTGCTATGGGACACTGCGATCAAAATTTTTTTTGCCGATGAAAACAACAGCCCACGAATGATAACCCTGGAAAAAATTGGCGCTGAAGCTGCCAAAAACTTATGGGCAAAAATTAAAGGCTCGCAGAGGGTGGACAGCAGCGCTTTCGGCTGTTTTCAGGGCATTGAGGGACCAAAATACGCCAGATTGGGCCACTTAATTGGCTCAACAAGGCCTCTATTGCACTGGGCGGATTCACCAACGGCAACCGGCACGTATGCGCCGCCTCGTCCGCCTCGTCCAATAGTACGTGCGACCAGCCCAAAACATTGACACGAGAGACCGATTTCTTCATGGCTCTCGATGTGATACGGCGGTTTGACTGATGTGAATTAGACCGAAATCGACTACAGCGCAAAAAGCTCATAAGGGTACTCTATACTTCTTCCGCTCACGATAATATACTATTTCTCTGTAACCAATACCGATTAAACAGTTGCGAACAGCATCCCATTCGTCAGCAATTCGCCGAGGTTCATGAGCGTCTGAACCAAATGTGACATCTACCTCATAATACCGTGCTTTTTTCAAGATGTCTATGGACGGATACCATCCCCCACACTGCTTGGTCTTCCCAGAAGTATTAACCTCAATTGCGAGCCCTTGCTCAGCGATACTCTGCAAGGTCAAATCAATAGAAGGAGTATCAATCGACGAAAACTCTGGATAATTACCCTTCATAGCATCAATATGCCCGATAATATCAAATGCTCCGCTATGGGCCGCTTGTTGTACCAAGCCGTAATACTTTTCTTTCTGCCCCTTGGCCGCCTCCAAATCCAAGTTATTCCACCTCGCGCGGTCAAAGATTTCCAGCCCGTCAACAACATGCACGGACCCGATCACATAGTCTAGCGGATAGCTCCTACACATTTCATCATATACGTGAACATGTTGCGGAAAAAACCCAGACTCTATACCCAAAAGAATTTCTATTCGGTCTCTATACGCCTCTCTGAGGGCGAGAACTTCGGACACATAATTAGCAAACTCACTTTGAGGCATACCAACCCAAGGCAACATAGCGTCTT